>NZ_WIWL01000230.1:0-18611 GCF_009600105.1 Pseudomonas sp. FSL R10-0056 | reverse complement strand
AGACGGGCCGGGTCAAGGCCGAACTGGTCGAGCAGGGGGGCCGGGTCGTGGCCGCAACTGCGCACGGCGTCGGCCAGGGACTGAACGAACCCGACCGATAGATCGCCCAGGCGCATCGGCAGCGGTTTCATCATTCTATAACCAGAGGTTCAGCAGTCGTGCACCGCTGCCAGGCTGGTCCGGGCTGGTCTGGCCGTTGCGGCTGATAAAGCCCTGGCCGGTGCTGTGCTTGTCCCAGAACTTGCCGCGCAAGAACACGGTGACGCCAGCGTTGGCGGTGCTGATGGGCAGGCTGCTGGTGAAGGTCAGGCGATGCCAGGCATCGCCCTCAGTGACTTCGCCGGGCTTGAGGCTGATTTCACTGGGCGTCGACACGCTTTTGTAACCGCCCCAGGGCTTGTCCCAAGTGGTTTTACCGACGATAAACGCGGGCACTGCGATCAGTTGCGCGCCTTTTTCGTTCAGCGTGCGGTAGTTCTCGGGGTACCAGCTGTCGCTGCCGATCAGGATGCCCAGGCGCCCGGCCGGGGTGTCGACCACATTCAGCTCATGATCGGGGCTGGGCTGGATATAGCTTTGTTCTTCATAGGTGGGTAGCAATTGGCGCTGCGGAGTGCCGATGGCGGCACCCTCGCGGTCAAACACCACGCTGCTGTTGTATAACGCGCCGGTGCCGACCAGCAGTTTGCCGTGTTCAATGCGCGGGTCGGGCAAGGCGATGCTGCCGGCCACCAGGGTGACCCCGAACTCTTTGGCCAGGCCGCCAAACAGGGTCTGGTAATCGTCGGCCATGCTGTTGGCTTTCATGCGCAGATGAGCATCGTTGACCCGGCTTTCGCCGTCAGCGCGCAACCACGCATTGGCAAAGGCCAGCGGGTTGCTGATGGCCAGCCAGTGCATCGCTTGATTGAGGTTGGCGGCTTGATACAGCTGGTTTTTTTCACCGCGAAACATCAACCAGGAACCGATATGTTCCGGCAGTACCACTACGGTTTTGCCGTTGATCAGCCCGGCATCGCGGGCGCTGTTCAAGTAGGCCGCCAGTTTCAGATGGACCAGCGCCAGGCTTTGGTAGTCGCGGGGTGACAGGTCGGGCTCGATGCCCAGCAGGTTGCCGCGATCATTATTCACACCCTCGTTAATCGCGAGTTCGATGCGCAAGTCAGAAAGGTAGTGGCCAACATCCCGTTGCGTGGTCCACCAGGCATAACCGCCTGCAGCAGCGAAGAGGGCAATCAGTAAGGTGCAGCCAATTATTTTGCGCATATAAATAAAACAGACAGCTTTCAGCGGAATTCAATCTACAGGGTAGGCGGCGGTTGTTGGCTTGCCAAGGGGTGCTGCGCATTTGGGTTAATAATTTGTAACTTTGGGTCATTGAGTGGGGTAGGTTGAGTCTTTACTGTGCCTCAGATCAACGACGGGAGCCGCAGAGCATCCCGCGTTCCGTGATTTCGCCCGTTGTGGAGCCTACTGATGACCGCCACTCGCTACCCGTACTTGCTCGCCCCGCTGGATCTGGGTTTTACCACTTTGCGCAACCGCAGCCTAATGGGCTCGATGCACACCGGCCTTGAAGAAAAGCCCGGTGGCTTTGAGCGCATGGCCGCCTACTTTGCCGAGCGTGCCCGCGGTGGCGTGGGCCTGATCGTCACGGGCGGCATTGCGCCCAACGACGAGGGTGGGGTGTACAGCGGTGCAGCCAAGCTGAGTACGGTGGAAGAGGCCGAAAAGCATGTGGTTGTGACCCGCGCAGTACACGATGCCGGCGGCAAGATCTGCCTGCAGATCCTCCACGCCGGGCGTTATGCCTACAGCCCGCGCCAGGTCGCGCCGAGTGCGATCCAGGCGCCGATCAACCCGTTCAAACCCAGGGAGCTGGATGAAGAGGGCATCGAAAAGCAGATCAGCGACTTCGTGACCTGCGCCAGCCTGGCGCAGAGTGCCGGCTATGACGGTGTCGAAATCATGGGGTCCGAGGGTTACCTGATTAACCAGTTCCTGGCGGCGCACACCAACCAGCGTACTGACCGTTGGGGTGGCAGCTACGAGAACCGCATGCGCCTGCCGGTGGAAATCGTGCGTCGCGTGCGCGAAGCCGTTGGCCCGAATTTCATCATTATCTATCGTCTGTCGATGCTCGATCTGGTGGCAGGCGGCAGCGTCTGGGAAGAGATCGTGCAACTGGCCAAGGCGGTCGAATCGGCCGGTGCGACCCTGATCAACACCGGTATTGGCTGGCATGAAGCGCGCATCCCGACCATCGCCACCAAAGTGCCCCGTGCCGCGTTCAGCAAAGTCACCGCCAAGCTGCGCGGTTCGGTGAGTGTGCCGCTGATCACCACCAACCGCATCAACACTCCGGAAATCGCCGAGCAGATCCTGGCCGAAGGCGATGCCGATATGGTGTCGATGGCGCGGCCATTCCTGGCTGATCCGGAGTTCGTCAACAAGGCGGCTGCCGGGCGCAGTGATGAGATCAACACCTGCATCGGCTGCAACCAGGCCTGCCTGGACCACACCTTCGGCGGCAAGCTGACCAGCTGCCTGGTCAACCCTCGTGCCTGCCATGAAACCGAACTCAATTATTTGCCGACCATCGCGGTGAAAAAAATCGCTGTGGTCGGTGCCGGCCCGGCCGGTCTCTCTGCGGCTAGCGTGGCGGCTGAGCGCGGGCATGAAGTGGTGCTGTTTGACGCAGCCAGCGAGATTGGCGGGCAGTTCAATGTGGCCAAGCGCATACCGGGCAAGGAAGAGTTCTTTGAAACCCTGCGTTACTTCAAGCGCAAACTGCAAACCACCGGTGTCGAGGTGTGTTTGAACACCCGGGTGGATGTGCAGCAACTGGTCGAAGGCAAGTTTGACGAAATCATCCTGGCCACAGGCATCGCACCGCGCACGCCGGCGATCCCGGGTATCGACCACCCCAAGGTACTCAGCTATCTGGACGTGATCCTGCAACGCAAGCCGGTGGGCGCCAGGGTCGCAGTGATTGGCGCGGGCGGTATTGGTTTTGATGTCTCGGAGTTTCTGGTGCACCAGGGGGTGTCTACCAGCCAGGATCGTGAAGCGTTCTGGAAAGAGTGGGGCATCGACACCGAGCTTGAGGCTCGCGGCGGTGTGGCCGGGATCAAGCCTCAGGTGCATGCCCCGGCGCGTCAGGTGTACTTGCTGCAACGCAAGGCCAGCAAGGTGGGTGACGGGCTGGGCAAGACCACTGGCTGGATCCATCGCGCCGGGCTGAAAAACAAGCAGGTGCAGATGCTCAACAGCGTGGAATACCTGAGCATCGACGATGCCGGTTTGCATGTGCGTATTGGCGAGGGCGAGCCGCAGGTATTGCCTGTAGACAATATTGTGATTTGCGCGGGGCAGGATCCGTTGCGTGAGTTGCAGGATGGCCTGGTTGCAGCGGGGCAGAGCGTGCATTTGATCGGCGGTGCCGATGTGGCGGCGGAACTGGATGCCAAGCGTGCGATTGATCAGGGGTCGAGATTGGCGGCGCAGCTGTAAAGCGCCCTCACCCTAACCCTCTCCCGGAGGGAGAGGGGACTGATTTGTGGCGTTGCGAAGATCTGCTTTGGCCTTTGGCCCCCTCTCCCTTTGGGAGAGGGTTGGGGTGAGGGGCTTTGCTCTTAATGCACGATCTGGGCTAAAAACGCCTTGGCCCGCGGGCTTTTCGGGGCGTTGAAAAACTCTTCGGGCGGCGAGTCTTCAATCACCATGCCGCCATCCAGGAACAACACCCGCTCCGCCACCTGCCGGGCAAAACCCATTTCATGGGTCACGCACAACATGGTCATGCCACTGCCCGCCAGGTTGACCATCACATCCAGCACTTCGCTGACCATTTCCGGGTCCAGCGCCGAAGTCGGCTCATCGAACAACATGATTTTCGGCTCCATGCACAACGCCCGGGCAATGGCCACACGTTGCTGCTGGCCGCCGGACAACTGGCTCGGGTATTTATCAGCCTGGCTGGCAATGCCAACCTTGGTCAAAAAATGCTGGGCCAGTTCGATGGCTTTCTTGCGCGACAGGCCGCGCACCGACATCGGCGCCAGGATGCAGTTGTCGAGCACACTCATGTGCGGGAACAGGTTGAAATGCTGGAACACCATACCGATCTCGCTGCGCACTTTCGCCGCTTCACGGGTTGGCAGTGCCAGGTCGGTGTCGTTGATCAGGATGCGACCCTGCTCGGCGATTTCCAGGCGGTTGATGCAGCGGATCAGCGTCGACTTGCCAGAGCCGGACGGGCCGCACAGCACAATGCGTTCACCTTCGCGCACCTTCAGGTCGATGCCCTTGAGCACGTGAAAAGCGCTGTAATATTTGTTCAGCCCGGCGATATCCACGACGACCTTGCGGGTGTCAGTGACTGGCGACACAGGATGAACGTAAGCAGGTTGTGCAAGCATGGTGTGTCTCCAGTGATCAGTGAAAACGCTCGGCGCTGTAGGGCGCAGGGTCGGTGAAAGGTTTTTCCCCGGTCATCATTTCGGCCAGCAGACGCCCGCTGACCGGGCCCAGGGTCAGGCCATGATGGGCATGGCCAAAGTTGAACCACAGGCCCTTGTGGCGGCTGCCAGGGCCAATCACCGGGCACATATCCGGCAGGCACGGGCGCCGGCCCAGCCAGGGTTCGGCATCCACACGCTCACCCAACGGGTACAGGCGTTGGGCGCGCTCCTCGCAGCGGCGCAACTGGATTTCGTTGATCGGGTCATCGCTGTCGGCAAATTCGATCCCGGTGGTCAGGCGAATACCGCCCACCATCGGTGCCAGCACATAACCGCCCACCGAATCCAGAATCGGGTGCTGCATGGTGTGGCCGTCTTTGGCCGCGTAATGCATGTGATAGCCGCGCTTGATTGCCAGGGGAATGCGATAGCCCAGCGGTTCGAAAATCGCCCGTGCTTGCGGGCCGAGGGCAATCACCACTTCGTTGCCGACGATCAGGCCCTTCTGGCTCTCGACCTGCCATTGTCCGGCCGTTGCCCGCAGGCTGGTGGCGTCACCGATGACAAAGGTGCCTCCACGCTTTACAAACAATTCGGCATAACCCCGGGTCAGGCCGCCCGGGTCACTGACGGTCTTGGGATCGAGCCAGTGAATGCCTCCGATCACATCGTTATGCAGGCCCGGCTCCAGGGCGTGCACCTGCTGTTCGCCCAGTACCCGGTAGTTGAGCCTGTAGTCGCTCAGAGCCGCCGCATCGCGTTGGGCCTTGTCGAAGTCGGTCTGGGTGCGATA
This sequence comes from Pseudomonas sp. FSL R10-0056, assembly GCF_009600105.1. Classification (NCBI taxonomy): domain Bacteria; kingdom Pseudomonadati; phylum Pseudomonadota; class Gammaproteobacteria; order Pseudomonadales; family Pseudomonadaceae; genus Pseudomonas; species Pseudomonas sp. FSL R10-0056. The sequence goes on along the minus strand of NZ_WIWL01000230.1, from coordinate 13,355 downwards.
GACCTCGATCCAGCCGCTGTCATCGATCAGCGCAGTCACCCCGGCGGGCTCGGCCAGCAAGTCGTGTTCGCTGACGCATTGTTCAATCAGCGGCAGCATGGCCCGGGTGGCCCTGGCCAGCGCCTTGGGAGCGGATTGCTGCCAGTACTTCAACAGCCACGGCCCGGCCTTGGGCAGGTGCTTGAGGCTGTAGCGCACGTCCGATTGCTGGTTGAGGCCATAGCGCAACAGGCGCGAAATTTCCCGCGGGAACGAATAGGGGATCACGCTGGCGCGCTCGATCAACCCGGCATTGCCGTGGCTGGTGCCGCTGCCTGGCTGGGCGCGGTCAAGCAGCACGACGCTGCGCCCACGAGCCTGGAGTTGCAACGCGGTACTGACGCCGACAATGCCGGCGCCCAGAACGATAGTGTCGCAGTGCATAAACAAATCCTTAAAACAGGGGGCCGTGTGCGCAGCCCGGGCAATGGGCTTACTGCAAATGGCGGCCGAGGCGGCCTTCGATCAGTTTCAGGCTGCGACGCACCACTTCCACGATCAGCAGATACAGCACGGCGGCCCACAGGTAGACCTGAAAGTCGAAACTGCGCGAAAACGCCATCTTGGTCACGCCCATCAGGTCGTAAATGGTTACCAGCGAGGCAATCGCACTGGCCTTGATCATCAGGATCAGTTCATTGCCCAGCGGGCCGATGGCCACCAGCAACGATTGCGGCAGAATGATCTTGCGAAAGGCGGTCCAGCGCGACAGGTTCAGCGCTTTGCAGGCCTCACGCTGGCCCTGGGCCACGGAGAGGATACTGCCGCGCAGGATCTCGGCCTGGTACGCCGCCGTGTTGAGGGTGAAAGCCAGCAGGGTGCAGAACCACGCATCGCGGAAAAACCACCACAGGCCCACGTCCTGCCAGAAACCCTTGAACGAGCCGAGGCCGTAGTACAGCAAAAACAGTTGCGCCAGCAGCGGTGAACCGCGGAAAAAGTACACGTAGGCACCGGTAAAACTGCGCAAGAAGCGGTTACTCGACAAACGCCCCAGGGCAATCAGCAAGCCGAGCAAAGCCCCCAGGGTAAAGGAAATCGCCACCAGTTTGCCGGTGACCAGCAGCCCGTCGATAAACCGTGGGCCGTAGCGTTCCAGCAGGTCGGGATTGAGAAACATGTTTTGCAGATCCGCCAGACTCATGGCTGCGCGCTCCGTTGATGGCGGCTGAAGTAGCGTTCAAGGAAGGCGAACAGACGCCCGGAAATCGCCGAGAAAAACAGATAGCCCAGGCAGGCGACGGTGTAGAACAGCATCGGCTCTTTGGTCACGCTGACCGCCAGGTTGGTCTGGCGCATCAGGTCCACCAGGGAAATGGTCGACACCAGCGAGGTGTCCTTGAGCAGCGACAGCCAGTTGTTCGACAGCCCCGGCAGGGCGATGCGTGCCAGTTGTGGCAGTACCACCTTGCGAAAGGTGGTGAATTTGCTCAGGCCCAGTGCCGAGGCCGCTTCGAACTGGCCCTTGGGAATGGTTTTAAACGCACCTAGCCAGATCTCGCTCGAGAAGGCGGCAAATACCAGGCTGAAAGCCACCATCGCAGCGACGAAGGTATTGATCGTCACCTGCGCGTCGTAGCCCATCATGGCGAGCAGCTTTTGTGCGGCGATCTGGCAGCCGTAATAAATGATCAGCAGGGTCAGCAGTTCCGGCAAACCACGAAATACCGTGGAAAAAGTGGTTGCCCACGCCCGCAGCCAACGGTTTTTCGAGCGTGCCGCCACCGCCACGGCCAGGCCCAGGGGCAAGCCGATAGGCAGGCAGCTCAAGGCCAGGGCAATGGTCACCAGCGCGCCGGCGAGCAACGCCGAGCCCCAGCCGCCACTGGCAAAAGAAAGAAGTGAGAGTTGATCGAGCATGCTCGAATCCCCGGGCAAAAGTGGGCCGAAATTCAGCCACTGCGCACGTTACGTGCGCAGGGCAGGGTCATTGGCAGGGAGGCCCTCAAGCGAGGGCAGGCGACTCAGTAAATGTCGAAGTCGAAGTACTTGCTGCTGATCTTTTTATAGGTGCCGTCAGCCACGATTTCGTCCAGCGCCTTGTTGAAGCGCTCGCGCAGCACGGTATCGCTCTGGCGTACGGCAATGGCGGCGTCGGCATTGGTGCCGTTGACGTCACCGATGATTTTGCAGCAGTCGTCGCTGGCCTTGTTGATCCATTCCAGCAGCGGGAATTTGTCGGCAATCACCGCATCGACACGACCGTTTTTCAGCTCGGCGTTGGCCTCGTCCAGGGTCGGGTACAGGTTGAGCTTGGCGCCGGCTTTTTCGTAGTGGTCTTCGGCGTAGATGCCCTGGGTTGCAGCGCCCTGGGCACCGATGGTGCGGCCCTTGAAGTCGATCTGCGCATCGGTGATATCAGAGTCTTTAGGCACGGCGATCGACAGCGGGGTGCGGTAGTAGTGATTGGTAAACGCGATCTTCTTTTTGCGTTCATCGGTCACGATTATCGACGCGACGATGGCGTCGTATTTTTTCGCCATCAGCCCCGGGATAATACCGTCCCAGTCCTGGGCAACGATCTTGCATTGCGCGTTCATGCGCTCGCACAGGGCATTGGTGATGTCGACGTCAAAGCCGGACACCGTGCCGTCCGAGTTGGTGGTGTTGAAGGGAGGGTAGGCGCCTTCGGTGGCGATAGTCAGCGTGTCGGCCTGAGCGTTGGCTGCAACGGCGGCCATCAGTGCGCATGCACTTGCAAAGCGAATGACGTATTTCATCTAGCACCTCGTTTTATTGTTTTGATCCGGGTGAGGATGTGTAGCCCACGAACTCATTGTGTAAGGCCGCGGTTGCCTCAAGACGCTTTTCAACGTCAGGCCCCAGTTGTTTGCACACTTCATTGATCAGCAAATGCACCAGCGACAGCATGGCCGCGGTGGACTCCCAGAACAGGTTGAACTCGGTGGGCACGCGAAACACTTCATTGGCGCTCTGGTCGGCCCAGTCGCAGAAGGTATCGGTGACCAGCGTGACTTCGATACCGGCCTCGCGTGCCTTGCGGCACAACAACTGGGCGTGGCGCGAGTAGCGACGGGCTTCAAACACCACCAGGGCGCAGTCTGCGGGCGGGCACAGCAGTACATCGGCGTAATGCCCGGCGGCGCCGTCGACCAGCTGCACGCCATCGCGCAGGTATTGCAGTAAATGCACCATCGAGGCGGCGATTCCGCGCTCGGTCTGGAAGCCTGCGACAAACACCTTGCGCCGCGTGGCCAGGCGCTGGCTGACGGCACGCCATTGCGGGGTGAGGCTGTATTCGTAGACCTTGACCAGCGCCCCGACTTCCAGCTCGAAGCTGCGCGGCAGGGCCTGCGGGCTCTGGCTCGACTGCTGGCGGAATTCTTGCAAGCGATCACCGACTAGCCACGGGCCATCGCCCAGGTCGTCCTTGAGATCGTTTTTCAAATCCTTGAAATGGCTGTAGCCCAGGGCACGGCAAAAACGCCCCACACTGGACTCGCTGACCCCCAGTTTGCTGGCGATGTCGGCGGCGGTCTGAAAGGGCAGCTCGTAGAGATTGGCCAGCATGTAGCTGGCAATCGCCCGGCCCGAGGGGGCGGCGGTTGACAGACTGCTTTCAAGGCGTTGTTTAATCGGCTGGCTCACGACTGCTTCCTGTTTTTATTTCAGCGCGTTGCAGAAAGTGAATGTTTTCTGTCACTAAGTCAACAATTGACAGAGAACTGTCATCGAAGGATAGTTTGCCTCAGACAAAAATAATCAGACTGGAGCCCCAGAATGTCATCCACGCAGTCGCTTTCCCTCGCCGAATTGACCGCTTTGCTGCAACGGATTTTTGAGCGTCATGGCACCTCGCCGAAGGTTGCCGGGGTACTGGCGGACAACTGCGCCCGGGCGCAGCGCGATGGTTCCTATAGCCATGGGGTATTCCGCATTCCGGGTTATCTGTCATCACTGGCCAGCAACTGGGTCAATGGCCAGGCGGTGCCGGTTGTAGAAGACGTTGCCAGCGGGTTTATCCGCGTGGATGCGGCGGGGGGCTTTGCCCAGCCTGCATTGGCGGCCGCCCGCGAGTTGCTGGTGGCAAAAGCCCGCAGTGCCGGGATTGCGGTGCTGGCGATTCGTAACTCCCATCACTTCGCGGCACTTTGGCCGGATGTCGAGCCGTTTGCCGAAGAAGGCCTGGTGGCCTTGAGCGTGGTCAACAGCATGACCTGCGTAGTGCCTCACGGTGCACAAAAACCGTTGTTTGGCACCAACCCGATTGCCTTTGCCGCACCCTGTGCTGATGGCAATCCGATCGTATTCGACCTGGCCACCAGTGCGATTGCCCACGGCGACGTGCAAATTGCCGCTCGTAAAGGCCACTCGTTGCCTGCCGGCATGGGCGTAGACAAGCAGGGTGAGCCCACTGAAGACCCGAAAGCCATCCTCGACGGCGGCGCTTTGCTGCCCTTTGGCGGGCACAAGGGCTCGGCGCTGTCGATGATGGTCGAGTTGCTGGCGGCGGCGCTGACGGGGGGTAATTTTTCGTTTGAGTTTGACTGGTCGAAACACCCGGGTGCACAAACCCCGTGGACCGGCCAATTGCTGATCGTGATCGACCCGAGCAAATCTGGCGGCAACAGCTTTGCCCAGCGCAGCGCAGAACTGGTGCGGCAGATGCATGCAGTAGGGCTTGAGCGCATGCCGGGTGACCGGCGCTTTATCGAGCGGGCCAAATCGTTGAGCGAAGGCATCCCGCTGGGGGCTGAAGAACTGGCCAAATTGCGTGAGTTGGCGGGGTAACTGCGCCAAGGATCCGTTTGGTAAACGCCGCTAAACCTGTGGGAGCGGGCTTGCTCGCGATAGCATCACCGCGGTTTGCCAGATAACCGGCGTGGCCTGCATCGCGAGCAAGCCCGCTCCCACAATCCACCTGCGCGCATCAGGTTTGGGGAGTGGCTTACAACGCCAGAAACTGCCGTATCAGATTGGGCGTACACCCCGTCCAGCGTTTCAGGGCGCGGCGAAAGTTCGCCGGGTCGTTGAAGTTCAGGTACTCGGCCACCGCTTCATTGCTCAGCCCCTTGATCTGGTAAAGATACAGCGCCATATGCTTGCGCGCCTGATCCTGCTGGGCCTGAAAGTGGGTGCCGTGCTTGTTCAGCTTGCGCTTGAGGGTGGCCTGGCTCACCGAAAAATACTGCGCGGCCTGCTCAAGGCCCGGAGCCTCCCGGGCATTGTTGCGCAAGTACACATACAGCCGGTCAAGCAGGCTGGCGCGAAAGCCCAGGCTGTGCAACTGCTCCTGTGCCTGTTGATAGGCCACTTGGCGGGCAATGGCCGAGGCATTCGGCCAGGGCCGGGTCAGGTATTCACGGGGCAGGCGCATCATGTCCAGCTGGCAGCCAAACTGGGTGTTCTCCCCCAGATGTACCCAGTACTGCTCCACATAATGCGGCTCGGCATGGCTGAAACTGCACTCCCACGGCAGGCGCTCGCCACTGAGCCACTGACTCATGGCCATCAGCGCCGTCATACTGGCCTCCAGTACAAAACGCAATTGCTCCTGGGCCCCACAACTGTCGAGCCAGTACACATAGGCGTATTTGTCGTCCAGCAACAGCCGCGGGGTGAGCAAGGGGCTGAGCAGGGCGCGGTGATGGATCAGAGTTTCCAGGGCCTGCTGCAGGTTCTGTGCCTGCTGCAGGGCGTGGCTGGCCGGGCCGTAATGCCCCGGCCACAGGCGCTGGCCAAACAGAAAACTGCTGTCATCGGCTTCGAGTAAGCGTTGTGCATTGGCGATCAGGGTAAAACACTGCTGGGGGCTGAGACGCGTGTGCCCGGCGACGATGTCCTCGTAAAACAGCCCGGTACCGCGCAGCAGGCGATGGCTGTCGATATCCCGCGACAACGCCAGATCAATCAGGGTCGCAGGTTGATAGTGCCCGGCAATAAAGCGGCTGTCGGCTTCGTACCAGCGGCTGTCCAGGGTCATGCGCGTTTGCTCCGTGGCGGCTTGGCCCGCACCAGTGTCAGGTTCAGGCGCTTGAGCAGCTCATCGGGCGCTTCGTTGACGGCCATCACCACCGCGGTACTGGCCGACAGATACACCCGTTCACCCTGTTGGCGGGTTTTGTGGGCCAGGCTCTGCACCGCCTGCTGCAGTTCCAGCGCCAGCAGTCGGGCCTGACTCTCGCCGGTATTGGGCAACAGCACCACAAAACGGTCACCGGCCAGCCTGCAGAGCAGATCGTGGCGACGCAGGTTGAGCAGCAGCAACTGGCTGAGGGCCTGCAACACGGCATCACCTTCGGCGTGGCCGTAATGCTGGTTAATGGACGTGAAATCGTCGATATCCAGCGCCAGCAGTGACAGCGGCTGTTGCTGCTCGACGCTTTGCGCCAGGCAGTCGCTGACCTGGTGCTTGAGGTAACCGGCGCCGCCCAGGGGGGTGAGTTTGTCGAACAGCCGGTGCTCGCGAAATACCCGCTCGCGCTTCTCCATCTGTTGATTGATAGCCTGCTGCTCGCGGTGCCAATGAAACAGGCCGATGGTCAGCAGAATCATGCCGACGGGCATGGGTGCCGACTCCATCCAGTGATCCCAGCCAATATGTTTGGGCAGGCGGATAAACTCGTCGAGCACATCCACCCACCAGGAAAAAAACATAAAGCACAGGCCGTACGCCAGGTAGTTGGTGACCCTCCCGGTGGGTCGGCTTTTAAGCACCAGCCCCAGCCAGAACAGCATAAACAGGGCGGTGCCGCCTTCGCCGAAGATATCCAGCCAGTGCCATTCGCTGAAGGCCTTGGGGGTACCGAATGCCAGGTTGAGCAGTACCGCGGCATTGGCAGCCAGCAGCAGTAAACCAAGCTTGTAGCGATGGTGTTTAAGGACGTTTAACCAAGTCATCACAGTTCTACCCAAACCTATTGCCGGTCAGCAGAGCAGAGCGGTGTGACAACTGTATGACGGGGCTTGCGGGTCGAATCAGCTCAGGTGTGCTGTGCAAAAAAGATAAACGTAAGCCCGTGGTTGCCCCCGATTTCGTAGCAGCTGCCGAAGGAACGAGGCTGCGTTCGATTGCGCAGCAATCGTAAATGCGGGGTGTCGGACTGACCTTAAATACCGCACAACCTGATTTTACGACGACTCCGTCGTCGAACGCAGCCTCGTTCCTTCGGCAGCTGCTACGGGGGGCGATCCTTTCGTAATCAGGTCAAATCAGCTCATTTACCCCTTTATCACTGCTTGAAACCTTTTGTTTCGGGCGTTTCGCCGAACACTGTCACAGCGCTGTCATCCGCCGACCCTAGCTTTCGCTCCCAAGTTGTCGGGCCATTTGCCCGGCCTGACGTGCGATTTTGGGGGAGCACCAACATGTACAAGTGTCGCAGCAAGGCGCAGTGGGTCGGCTTTACGGTCAGTGCATTGGCCCTGGCAATCGCCAGCGAACGTTTGAGCGCCGCCGAAACATCGGCCATCGGTGCCACTGAACACGTCGAGGTAGTCGGTCAGGCCGTCAGCCTGGACAAGGCACTCAAGCAACAACGCAACTCGGACACCATCGAAAGCGTGGTGCATGCCGATGGCGTGGCGCAGTTGCCCGACGCCAACGTGGCCGAGGCGGTACAGCGCCTGCCCGGTATCAGCATTGAGCGCGACCAGGGCGAAGGCCGCTTTGTCAGCGTGCGTGGCCTGGGCCCGGACCTCAACAGCGTGACCATCAATGGCACCCTGGTGCCTTCCCCGGAAAGCGCCCGCCGCGCCGTGGCCCTGGACGTCTTGCCCTCGGAACTGGTGCAGTCGCTGTCGGTGATCAAGACCCTGACCCCGGATATGGACGCCAACTCCCTGGGTGGCACGGTAGACGTACAAAGCCTCTCGGCCTTCGACCATGACGGCCTGTTTTTCACCGGCAGCACCGAGGCCGGGTACAACAAGAACAGCCACAAGACCAGCCCCAAGGTGTCGGGCGCCATCAGCGACCGTTTCAGCCTGGGTGACGGTGTCGACAACTTCGGTGTGGCCGCAGCCCTGAGCTGGAACAAGCGCGACTTTCGCTCCGACAACGTCGAAACCGGCGGCGACTGGGATTTCACCGATGGCGCCCGTCTGAACAGCTTTGAACAGCGTGTTTACGAGATCAGCCGCGAGCGTGCCGGTGGTGGCCTCAACTTTGATTACAAGCCCGACGACGACACCAGTCTGTACCTGCGCACCCTGTACAGCCGCTTTGAAGACAACGAAACCCGCAACTCCACCGCCTTTGAATTCTCCGACCCCCAGGCCGAAGGCGAGGTGGGCAAAACCAAGACCAAGCGCAAGCTCAAGCAGCGCGAGGAAACCCAGGAAATCCAGTCCTACGTATTCGGCGGCGAACGCACCATGGGCCTGTGGACCCTCAGCGGGCAGGCCGGTTACAGCGAGTCCAGCGAAGACAATCCGGGGGGCATCGCCGGCGCAACGTTCAAGGGCAGTTCCAGCATTGGCAACGGCGGTTTCTACGACACCGAAAAGCCCCGGCCGATCATCGGCGCAGGCTTTTATGACCCCAACAACTTCAGCCTGGACAAGGTGGATTGGCAAGAGCAGCACACCAAGGACACCGAGAAAAATATCCGCCTGGACCTGGCCCGCGACTACGACGTGCAGGGCTATGCCTCCCAGGTCAAGTTTGGCGGCAAGGTCAGCCGGCGCAACAAGGACAACGACCTCAATGCCTGGACCTACAAGGACTTCTCCGACCTGGGCTTCAGCGACGAGCAACTGAGCCTCAATGCGTTCAACAAGGGCAACCTGCACTACAACCTTGGCCAGTACGGCCCGGGCATCAGCGGCGGGGCGATCAAGGACCTGATCGGTGGCCTCAACCGCGACGACTTCTACAACGAGCAGGACTCGCGGGCCAATGACTTCAAGATGCGCGAAGACATCAATGCTGCGTATCTGATGAATACCGTCGATATCGATGACTGGCGCTTTATTGCCGGCCTGCGCTACGAGGGCACCGAGTTCGAGGCCAAGGGTACGGGCGTGCGCGATGGCGTCTTTGCAGACCAGGACACCCAGCGCGATTACCACCACTGGCTGCCGGGCCTGCATGCGCGCTATCAGTTGGCGAAAAACACCCAGGTGCGGGCGGCCTGGACCAACACCGTCGTGCGCCCGACCTTTGGCCAGCTAGCCCCGGGCTTTGTTATCGAAGATGACAAAGCCGAGTTCGGCAACCCCAATCTCAAGCCGCTGGAGTCGAGCAACTTCGACCTCGGCATTGAACACTTTATGGGGCAGGCGGGCACGGTGTCGGCGTTCCTCTTCTACAAAGACATTAAAAACTTCGTCTACAACAACGACCTGGCGGGAAGCGGCGAGTGGGTCGACTTCACCGAAGCTCACAGCTATGCCAACGGCGACAGGGCCAAGCTCTATGGTCTGGAACTGGCCTACTCGCAAAAATTCGACTGGCTGCCGTCACCCTGGAACGGTTTGATCCTGGGCGCCAACAGCACGTTCAGCCGCTCCAATGCCAGTATCAAGGGCGTTGACGCAGCGACCGGAGCCAGCCTCAAGCGCGATATCGATTTGCCCAACCAGTCCAAGACCGTCGGCAACCTGATGCTCGGCTGGGAAGACGACAAGCTGAGCCTGCGCCTGTCGGCCAACTACAAGTCGGACTACCTCTACGAACTGGCCGGGGTCAACGACAAGGCCCATGACACCTATGTCAATGCCCAGACCTTTGTCGACTTCAGTGCCCGCTACTCGCTGACCAAGAACCTGCAAGTCAAGTTCGACGCCCAGAACCTTACGGACCAGCCGTACTTCACGTACAGCGGCAACAGCCGCTTCAACAACCAGTACGAAGAATACGGCCCGACCTACTCACTGGGCCTGACCTACACCCATTTTTAAGGCGTCGATCTCCCCCCTTGTGGGAGCGAGCCTGCTCGCGAGGGCGGTAAGTGATGTTGAGACCTTCGCGAGCGGGCTCGCTCCCACTGAAGCGCCATTGTTTTTTTGAACAGAATTCAGGATTGATCACTCATGTTCACACGCAAACCCCGCCTCCTGCCCTTGCTGGCCTGCCTGACCGCAGGCAGCGTACAGGCAGCTACCGATATTGCTGCCCCGACATTGCAGCAATGGTCCACCAGCAAGGCCCAGGCCCTGAGCTTTTTACCCGGTAGCACAGGCGACGAGCGCCTGGCGGCAAGCAAGCGCGAAGGCCTGTTGTTGCTTGATAAACAGGGCAACACCCTGAGCCGGGTCCAGGGCGCCTTTGCCGGGCTGGACAGCCGCGCCCTGGGCGACCAGGTGCTGGTGGCCAGTAACGACAAGGACAAGCAGCAGGTTGCGCTGTTCAATCTCGACCCCAAGAGCCATCAATGGCAGGCGCCGTCCTATCTGCCCACCCGCGACTACGCGGTGAATGGCGTGTGCCTGTACCAGGACGACGCGAGCAATATCTACCTGTTTACCGTGGGCGAAGAGGGCAGGGGCGAGCAATGGCTGGTTGCCGCTGACAGCCGCCGTTTGCCGACGCCGCTGCTGGTGCGCAGCCTGCCCCTGCCGCCGCAGGCCAAGTTCTGCAAGGTCGATGACGCCGCGCAGAACCTGTTCGTCAACGAAGAGAATGTCGGTTGGTGGGCCTACCCGGCCCATGCCGAGGCCGACGTCGAGCGCGTGCCGGTGGCGATGGTCGAGCCATTTGGCAACGTAAAAAAATCCACCGGGGACATGGCCCTGGTGCCGGGCGGTATGCTCGGCCTCGATCCCGAGGCGGCACAACTGAATCTGTATCAGCAGCAGGGCAAGGGCTGGGCAGCCGTTGCCAGCTTGCCCCTGGCCGGGGTCCGCGAGCCGGAGCATCTGGCCCTGCGTCAGACGCCCCATGGCCTGCAACTGCTGGTGCAGGACGGTGCCAGCAGCAAAATGTACGAAGGCGCATTGGACTGGAAGGCCACCCCGGCCAGCCACCCCCCTGTGCTGGTCAGCGTAAAACCTGCGGTGCAAACCGACGTGGTGATGAGCCAGGGTGATGCCGCAGATGACCCGGCCATCTGGGTACACCCGAAAACCCCTGCGCTGAGCCGGGTACTGGGCACCAACAAGCAGCAGGGCCTTGAGGTATACGACCTGCAGGGCAAACGCGTGCAGCATCTGCCTGTGGGTCGCCTGAACAACGTCGATGTGCGCCCGGGCTTCGAGCTGGGCGGACGCACTGTGGATCTGGCCGTGGCAACCAATCGCGATCACAACAGCCTCAGCGTGTTCAGCATCGACCGCGCCACCGGCACCTTGCAGGAAGCGGGCGAGATTGCCACGCCGGTTACCGATATTTACGGCCTGTGCCTGTTCAAGGCCCCCACCGGCGAGATCTACAGTTTTACCAACGACAAGGACGGCACTTTTGTGCAGCACCGCTTGTACGCCAAGGGCGACAAGGTGCAGGGCGAGCTGGTGCGCCAGTTCAAGGTGGCCAGCCAACCCGAAGGCTGTGTAGCGGACGATCGCAACCAGCGGCTGTTCCTCGGTGAGGAGGATGTGGCGGTGTGGGCGCTGGATGCCCGGCCTGACCAACCGGCCACGCTCACCAGCGTGATCAGGGTGGGTGAACAGGTGCATGACGATATCGAAGGCATGGGCCTGTACCAGACCGACAAAGACAACTACCTGGTGATCTCCAGCCAGGGCAACGACAGCTATGTGGTGGTCGATGCCGAGCCGCCGTATGCCCTGCGCGGCGCGTTCCGGGTGGGGGTCAATGCGGCGGCGGGCATCGACGGCGCGTCGGAAACCGATGGCCTGGAAGTGACCTCGGCCAACCTCGGCGGCCCATGGCACAAAGGCATGCTGGTGGTTCAGGACGGTCGCAAACGCATGCCCGAGCAGGCGCAAAACTTCAAGTACATCCCTTGGGCTGAAGTGGCCAAGGCCCTGCACTTGCCATAACCCGGTCATTTAAGACGCTTATAAATACCCCTTTACTGGAGCAACAACATGCACGCAACCATGGAACATATGACGATCTGGGGCCTGATCAGCGACGCGAGTCTGCTGGTCAAGGGGGTGATGCTGATCCTGCTGCTGGCCTCGCTGTTGAGCTGGTTTCTGATTGTGCGCCGCAGCGCCATCCTGCGCCGTAGCGAGCGCGACATGGACAACTTTACCGGGCGCCTGCGTGGCCAGGGCGAACTCAACACCCTGTACCGCGAAAGCCGCGACGCCAGCCATGAAGATGCCGGTGCCGAGCAGGTGTTTGTCGCCGCATACAGTGAGTACGCCCAACTCAAGCAGCAGCCGGGTGTGGATGCCGAAGGCGTGATGCAAGGGGTGGAGCGGGCGCTGTATGTGGCCATCAGCGAGCAGGAGATCCGCCTGGAGAAAGGCCTGCAGTTTCTGGCGACCGTGGGCTCGGTGAGTCCCTATATCGGCCTCTTCGGTACCGTGTGGGGGATCATGAACTCCTTTATCGGCCTGTCCCAGGTGCAACAGGCGACCCTGTCCACCGTCGCCCCGGGCATCGCCGAAGCCCTGATCGCCACCGCCATCGGCCTGTTTGCCGCGATCCCGGCCGTGATCGCCTACAACCGTTTTTCGGCCCGTGGCCAGACCTTGCTGACCCGTTACTACAGCCTCGGCAATGAAGTGCAGATGCGCTTGTACCGCAGCCTGCATGCCGGTTCGCGGAACATGTCCGCCGTTGCTTGAAAGGGAGTTTCATCATGCTTGCTCGACCACAGCGCAAACACGGGCCCAAGGCCGAAATGAACGTAGTGCCTTACATCGACGTGATGCTGGTGCTGTTGGTGATCTTTATGGTGACCGCGCCGATGTTGACCCAGGGGGTGAAAATCGAACTGCCGAAAGTGGCCAGTGAAGCGCTGGTCAATGACAGCCAGCAAAAAATCCTCACTCTGTCGGTCAAGGCCGAAGGCGGCTACTACTGGAACCTGGGCAATGAGCTGGACACCAAGAACCAGACCGACAGCGCCGTCAGCCTTGAAGAGTTGCAGGCCAAGGTCGGCCAGGTGGTGGCGCAGGACAGCAACACCCAGGTGTATATCCGCGCCGACAACGAGGCGGGTTATGGCAGCGTGGTCAAGGCGATGGCGGCCCTGCAGCAAGGTGGCGTGAGCAACCTGGGGCTGGTGACCGAGGCGCCGCAATGAGTGCCGCGTTGATGCACGGCGAGCTGGCGCCTGCACAGCCGTTGCCCTGGACGCGGATGTGGCATAACAGCCAGGCGCTGGTGGTCAGCGTGGCTCTGCACAGCGCTGTGGTGGCGTTCCTGGTGCTGGGCTGGAGCATGGAGCAATCGCTGCCGGAGCCTGTGCCATCGACCCTGAAAACCCGGCTGGTGA
>NZ_WIWL01000229.1:0-18789 GCF_009600105.1 Pseudomonas sp. FSL R10-0056 | reverse complement strand
AGTGGGTCGACCGGCATGGATGCCGGGAGAGCCGCGATGGGCCATGGATGGCCCGTGGCGGCGTGCCCACGGAGCAGGACCGGAGCGAGGGAACCTGAGCGCAGCGAAGGCCGTACGCCGGGGCAAGCCTTTTTGGTTACTTTTTCGGCGTCTGGAAAAAGTGACTCGCTGTAAGAGCGAAACCAATATCCCAGTTAGACACGAATGCCGGATATGTACTCAACACACCAGTCAAACAAGATCAAACAGCCGTAAACCCTGAGAACCTGGTGTAACTGACACAACCCATTGCCTGATTTTGCGACGACTTCGCCCCTCGTCAGCGGCTACGGACATCCCTTCCGGTAACAACCCGCCGCATACACCTGCAACTGCGGATAAAACGCCCGAAAATCCTCGCTCAGAGGTTCATACAACGCCTTCAAGTCCTGCATCGCCCCGGCCAGTTCCTCGGGGCGCGACAAGCGCCGGGCTATACCATTGAACACCTGCTCCAGCACGGCAAAATCCCGATACGAACCCAACCAGTCATGGGCCGCCATGTGCGGCGCAATCGTGGCAAGCCGCCGTGGCAGCTGTTGTTCGGCCACCAGCACCCGGTAAAAATCCGAGGTAAAACGCTCCAGCGGCCCTTCAGCATACTGCCCCCAGTCCCGCGCCAGGCAATGGTCAAAAAACACGTCCAGCACAATGCCCGCATACCGCCGGCGAGTATGGGCAAATCGCGACAACGACTGATCAACCAGGGGGTGGTTGTCAGTAAAGACATCAATGCTGCGGTGCAGCGCTATACCGTGTTCAATGTCCGCGCTGTATTGGCCATGCAGCCGCCCTTTGACAAAATCGCCATAAAGACTGCCCAGCATTTCTTCCGGGCGCTGACCGCCAAGGTGCAGATGTGCGAGATAATTCATGGGCGCAGTTTAGCACTGCCACACCAATATCGTTATAACCCGATATATCGATTTGAGCTGATCTAAGATCGAAATCATATTTGTATATCGCGATATAACGATTTAAAGTTCGCCTCATCGCGATATAACGTTGTACCCAATGAGCACTGCAACCATGACGATCGACCTCGACGAAATAATAAAAGCCCTGGCACACCCAGTACGCCGAGAAATTCTCAACGCTCTGAAAAACCCTGATGCCTCGTTCCCTGACCAGGTCCACTCCACCGAACATGGTGTGTGTGCCGGGCAGTTTGATCAGCTCTGCGGCCTTTCGCAGTCCACGGTTTCTGCCCATCTCGCAACGCTGCAGCGAGCGGGCCTGATTACCAGCCAAAAACACGGTCAGTGGCACTTTTTCAAACGTAATGAGGAAACCATCAAGGTCTTCCTCGAAAAAATCAGCCAAGAGCTTTAAAAGGACTTCCATGCCCCTCTCGCTACTCATTCTGGCGCTCAGCGCTTTCGCCATCGGGACCACCGAGTTTGTGATCATGGGCTTGCTGCCTGATGTCGCAACCGACCTTGGTGTATCCATTCCCGGTGCCGGCTGGCTGGTAACCGGCTACGCGCTGGGCGTGGCCATCGGTGCGCCGTTTATGGCGCTGGCCACGGCCAGGTTGCCGCGCAAGGCCGCCCTGGTAGCGTTGATGGTGATATTCATCATCGGCAACCTGCTCTGTGCCCTGGCCAGTGATTACAACGTGCTGATGTTTGCCCGTGTTGTCACTGCCCTGTGCCACGGCGCGTTCTTCGGTATTGGTTCGGTCGTGGCCGCAGGCCTGGTACCTGCCAACAAGCGCGCGTCTGCCGTGGCCCTGATGTTTACCGGCCTGACCCTGGCCAACGTGCTCGGCGTTCCCCTGGGCACTGCTCTGGGCCAGGCAGCAGGATGGCGCTCGACGTTTTTTGCCGTCACCGTGATCGGTGTCGTGGCATTGATCGGCCTGATCCGCTTTCTGCCAGCCAAGCGTGACGAGGAAAAACTCGACATGCGTGCCGAACTGGCCGCGCTCAAAGGCGCAGGCATCTGGCTGTCGCTGAGCATGACTGCGCTGTTTTCCGCGTCGATGTTCACCCTGTTCACTTATGTCGCGCCCCTGCTCGGTGATGTCACCGGCGTTTCGCCAAGCGGCGTGACCTGGACTCTGCTGCTGATCGGCCTTGGCCTGACGGTGGGCAATATCATCGGTGGCAAGCTGGCGGACAAACGCCTGGCCGCAACGCTGATCGGTGTGTTTATCGCGATGGCGGTGATGTCCACCGTACTGACCTGGACCAGCGTCGCGGTGATCCCGACTGAAATCACCCTGTTTTTGTGGGCTGCGGCTTCATTCGCTGCCGTACCGGCGCTGCAAATCAATGTCGTGACCTTCGGCAAGGCTGCCCCGAACCTGGTTTCAACCCTGAATATCGGCGCATTCAACGTCGGCAATGCACTCGGCGCCTGGGTTGGCGGCAGTGTCATCGCCCACGGCTTCGGCCTCACCAGCGTTCCACTGGCCGCTGCCGCACTGGCAATACTGGCACTGCTGGTGACGCTGATCACTTTCCGCCAGGGCGGCAATTCCGAACTGGCTACTGCTACTAACTGATCCTTGAGAGGGCTGCATAAATGACGACGATTTTCGATCCGATCAAGTTGGGCGACCTCGAACTGCCCAACCGCATCATCATGGCTCCGCTGACCCGCTGCCGCGCCAGCGAAGGTCGGGTACCTAATGCCCTGATGGCTGAATACTACGTTCAACGCGCCTCTGCCGGCCTGATCCTGAGCGAGGCCACATCGGTCACGCCTATGGGCGTCGGCTACCCTGACACTCCGGGCATCTGGGCCGACGACCAGGTACGCGGCTGGACCAACATCACCCGGGCCGTACACGCCGCCGGTGGCCGGATTGCGCTGCAGTTGTGGCATGTAGGCCGCATCTCGCATCCGATGTACCTGAACGGTGAAACGCCGGTTGCACCCAGCGCCATTGCGGCCAAGGGCCATGTTAGCCTGGTGCGCCCGAAGGTTGATTTCCCGACGCCTCGCGCGCTGGAAACTGCCGAGATCGCCGATATTGTCGAGGCCTACCGCACAGGCGCAGAAAACGCCAAGGCTGCCGGTTTTGATGGCGTCGAGATCCATGGTGCAAATGGCTACCTGCTCGACCAGTTCCTGCAAAGCAGCACCAACAAACGTACCGACCAGTACGGCGGCAGCATAGAGAACCGTGCGCGCCTGTTGCTGGAAGTTACCGACGCCGCCATTGAAGTCTGGGGTGCCGGCCGGGTTGGCGTGCATTTGTCGCCACGGGCCGACCTGCACGACATGGGCGATGAAAACCTGGCCGAAACCTTTGGTTATGTCGCCCGCGAACTGGGCAAGCGCGGTATTGCCTACATCTGTGCGCGCGAGCATGAAGCTGCCGACAGCCTGGGCCCGCAACTCAAGCAAGCCTTCGGTGGCCCGTACATCGTCAATGAGAGCTTCACCAAAGACAGTGCCAATGCCTGGCTGGCAGCAGGCAAGGCCGATGCCGTCGCATTCGGCGTGCCGTTTATCGCCAACCCTGATCTGCCCGCACGCTTGAAGGCCGATGCGCCGCTGAATGAGGCGCACCCGGAAACCTTCTACGTCAATGGCGCAGTGGGCTATATCGACTATCCAGTACTCTAAGTACTGAGCCTGGCACGGCCAGGTGACTGCACCACGCAAAACGCCCGAGACCAATGGCCTTGGGCGTTTTGCTATAACCGTTTAAACATCACCGCCCGGACCTTTTTTGCGGGCAAAAAAAAGGGGCGGTTTGACCCGCCCACATTTTTTCCCTAGTCCCTTTTGTTCCTTCTCATCATCCTGATGAATCGCTTCCCGCGATGTCCGTCTGCGTTCTTCCTTGAGCGCCGTATCGATCCGTCGATACAGTTCAAATACTAGAGTTTTATAGGATTGCTGCAAGCGCGGATGTTATGAGTATTTATTACACAAACTGCCCAACTAAAAATATAAATACATTATATTTCAATGACTTATGAGTTAAACACTGTTACACAAAGGCGTTTGCCCTTTATTGCCAAGCCCTTGGCTTACGTAAAAAGTAAGTAAAGGCTTACAGCAAGCCACAGGCAATAACCTATCTCGTCCGTGACATTCCATTTCAAAGCCGATTAAATAAACAATTAGTTCAAGTTTGTATAACAACAAGGTCCATATTGTTGTCAAATTCGCACTACCGGGCATCACTCAAAACAAACACCCACAAAAAACCCCGATTAGTTCGGGGTTTTTTGTCAGCCGTTCGCGGATTACTGGAACAGCGACTCGCTCGACAGGCCGTTGCGTTCAAGAATTTCTCGCAAGCGCTTGAGCCCTTCAACCTGGATCTGGCGCACACGCTCACGGGTCAGGCCAATTTCCAGCCCTACATCCTCAAGAGTGCTGCTCTCATGGCCACGCAGCCCGAAACGGCGAATCACCACTTCACGCTGCTTGTCTGTGAGCTCGGACAACCACTGATCGATACTTTGCGACAAGTCATCGTCCTGAAGCAGCTCACAAGGGTCTGTGGGCCTGTCATCCGTCAGGGTATCAAGCAGGGTTTTGTCAGAGTCCGGCCCCAAAGACACGTCTACCGAAGACACGCGTTCATTAAGCCCAAGCATGCGCTTGACCTCGGCGACCGGTTTTTCGAGCAGATTGGCGATTTCTTCAGGAGAGGGTTCGTGATCGAGCTTTTGCGTGAGTTCGCGCGCGGCTCGCAGGTAGACGTTCAGCTCTTTTACAACGTGGATCGGCAAACGGATGGTGCGGGTCTGGTTCATGATCGCCCGTTCAATCGTTTGGCGGATCCACCAGGTGGCGTAGGTCGAGAAGCGAAACCCTCGTTCGGGATCGAATTTCTCGACAGCCCGGATCAGGCCCAGGTTGCCTTCTTCGATCAGGTCAAGCAATGACAAACCACGGTTGACGTAACGTCGGGCAATTTTCACCACCAGCCGCAGGTTGCTTTCTATCATTCGCTTGCGCCCGGCCGGGTCGCCGCTTTGCGACAAACGCGCAAAATGGACTTCTTCTGCCGGAGAGAGTAACGGGGAAAAGCCGATTTCATTGAGGTACAACTGGGTCGCATCAAGGGCCCGCGTGTAGTCAATGTACTTGTGCTGTTTTGTAGCAGCTGCTTTTTTGGACTTGGTTCTAGCTGTAGGGGGCGAATCGTCTTCTTCTGACATCAAGTCGCTATCGATGCTGGAGTCCATAAGGAGCACCTCATCGTCGATGTCAAACCCCGGCGCTTCTTTGTTGAGAGCCATTGCAATAGTCCTTTGTTGAGTTCGACCTCAAGCTCAAGCCTCGCCTTAATCCCTGGCAACGCTGGAGCCTGTTCCTTATCCACATCAGGAACAGGCTGGTAACCGATCAACGGCGAGGAAGGAATTGCAATGGATCTACAGGTTTACCTTGGCGGCGAATCTCAAAGTGAAGTTTCACCCGGTCTGTACCAGTTGACCCCATTTCGGCAATTGTCTGTCCGACCTTGACCTGCTGCCCCTCCCGAACCAAAAGCCTGCGGTTGTGACCGTAGGCACTGACGTAGGTATCACTGTGTTTGATGATGATCAGTTCGCCGTAGCCCCTCAATCCACTGCCAGCGTATACAACCGAACCATCAGACGCAGCTAAAACAGGCTGTCCCAAATCGCCGGCGATATCAATACCTTTATTCAAACTACCGTTTGAAGAGAATTTTCCGATCAAAATGCCATTTGAGGGCCATCCCCACCCCTTGGGAGCAGGGCCTGCCGGCATCGGGGCAACCGCTGCGGGGGCACTTGCAGCCGTGGCGGAACGCTTGATAACCGTGGTTTTGCTGCCCGAAGAGGATGACACAACGGTGGTGGTCGAGCCGCCTGCAGGCTGGGTGCCTGAGCGCCCGTCAAAGCGGATGACCTGGCCCGGGACGATGGTGAACGGGGCGGCAATATTGTTGCGTGCAGCCAGGGCCTTCCAGTCCCACCCATAACGAAAGGCAATCGAGAACAAAGTGTCGCCGCGACGCACCGCGTATTGCCCGGTGGTCACGGCCGGGCGCTGGGCCACGCCGTTACGGTCAACGACATTCACGCCATTTTTGGGGGTGCTGGAGCACGCTGCCAACAAAGCCAGTGTGGTACTCAGAAATAGACCAACCACCAGTCTCTGAAAGCTTTTGCTGCTCTTACGCTGCGCAATGACTGTGAGACTCACCCGCCGCTCCCTTTGAAGATGGCTAAATAGTAAAACGCCAGTACTGGCCATGGTTTGCAGCAAGTATAACTGGCTATAGGGCTTTTACAGACTGTAAAGCCGATTGATAAACACAGCGTATAAAACATACACACATACCGGGCAGAGCCCGGGTGATGGGCTTTATGACCCGTACCCTGCCCCAAAATTCACCCGATACGTACAAAGACTCAGGCCAGCGGCCCGTTGAGCAGCGGCACAAAGCGTACATTACCGATCACCCGCCGGGCGAAACCGTGCTCTTCGCGCACGATCAACATCAACTGCTGCATCTCGCCGGCAACCACCGGGATCACCAGGCGCCCGCCAGGGGCCAGTTGGTCGAGCAGTGCCTGCGGCACATCAGTGGCTACAGCGGTGACGATAATGCCGTTGTAAGGCGCCAGCGCAGGCCAGCCCTCCCACCCATCGCCCCAGCGGAACACCACATTGCGCAGGTTGAGCTCAAGCAATCGCTCCTTGGCCCGGTCCTGCAGCACCTTGATGCGCTCGACCGAAAAAATCCGCTCGACCAGCTGCGACAGCACGGCGGTCTGGTACCCCGAACCGGTGCCGATCTCCATGACCTTGTCCAGCGGCCCGTCCTCAAGCAACAGCTCGCTCATGCGCGCCACCATGTAAGGCTGGGAGATGGTCTGGTTATTGCCGATCGGCAGCGCCGTATCTTCGTACGCCCTGTGCGCCAGGGCTTCATCCACAAACAGATGACGTGGCGTGCGGCGAATGACCTCGAGCACGTTCTGGTTAACGATGCCCTCTTCACGCAGGCGCTGAATCAGCCGCTCACGGGTGCGCTCAGAGGTCATGCCAATGCCGCGGTGCATCATGCCATCCTGCTCGCGCGCCATCAGCCCATGCCCTCCAGCCAGTCATTGAGGCTGTTGAAACCATCACCAAAGGTGCGATCCAGTTGCAGCGGCGTGATCGATACATAACCCTGCATCACGGCATGGAAGTCCGTGCCCGGGCCACCGTCTTCGACATCGCCTGCCGCAGCAATCCAGTAACCTGCCTTGCCGCGCGGATCAACCACCCGTACCGGTGCAGCAGCACGGGCACGATGGCCGAGACGGGTGAGTTGAATGCCACGAATCTTCGCCAACGGCAGGTTGGGAATGTTCACATTGAGGACCGTACGCGGCGGCAAGTTCAGCGATGCGTGGGCTTCAAGCAGCTTGCGGGCAAAAAACGCCGCCGTCGGCAGGTTGTCCACCTGGCGGGAGACCAACGAAAAGGCAAAAGAAGGACGATCCAGGAAGCGGCCCTCGAGTGCCGCCGCCACAGTGCCCGAGTACAACACGTCATCACCCAGGTTGGCACCCAGGTTGATGCCCGACACCACCATGTCCGGCTGCTGCTCGAGCAAGCCGTGAATAGCCAGATGCACGCAATCGGTAGGTGTACCGTTGATGCTGATAAAGCCATTGGCCAGGGTATGAGGATGCAGGGGACGGTCCAGCGTCAGCGAACTGCTGGCGCCACTTTTGTCCTGCTCGGGGGCAACTACCACGCACTCGGCGTAGTCGGCCAGCGCACCATAAAGCGCGGCCAGGCCCGGAGCTGTTACCCCGTCATCGTTTGAAATCAGAATACGCATAAGGTGTCCGCTTGATCCAACGTCACCAGATCAACAAGCTCGCGCACCAGAACAGTGGCGAAGCATCCTGGCGGCAGAACAAATTCCAGTTGCAGAATGTCAGGCTGAGGATAATGCCACGTCAACCGGCCAATGGGCAGTCGCAGGATGCGTCGCTCATGGCTCATGCCGGCGCGTACCAGCCAGTCACGCAAGTCGGCTTCACGCTCTGCAATTGACTGCTCCAGCGCGTGGGTGGCGCCAGTGGTCGGTGATTCGCCCTCGCCCCACTGCGGGCCGGTGGGGTGCAGATCGAGAATGGCCAGGCGCGGGTCGCTGCATTCAGCCTCGCCCGCCGGGAAAAAGCTGCGGCTGTCGGTAAAAGCCAGTAAATCGCCAACCTGCGCCCGTTGCCAGCTGCCATCGGCCACCCGTGCGGCCAGCACCTGATTGAACAGATAGCTGCGCGCGGTGGACAGCAGCCGCGAACGAACGTTGCGCTGCTCAGGCAAGGCCTTGCGCGCCGCATAATCACGGGCTTCGCCCAGATTGCCGCCCTGCCAGCCAAAGCGCTGGCTACCGAAATAGTTCGGTACACCCTGCTTGGCGATCAGTTGCAGGCGTTGCTCCAGCGCGTCCTTGTCGGCGTTCAGTTGCGTCAGGCGCAAGGTAAAACCATTGGCCGCATGGGCTCCACGCTGCAATTTGCGCTTGTGTCGCGAGGTCTTGAGAATCTTCAGCGTGTCGTTTTCGGCGCCCGACAGATCAGGGTCTGCCTTGCCCGGCAGTTGCACGCTGAACCACTGGCGGGTCAATGCCTGGCGGTCCTTGAGGCCTGCATAGCTGACGGTGCGCAGTGGCACGCCTGCAGCCTTGGCAAGGCGCCGGGCCGCCTCCTCGGTATTCAGGCCGCGCTTCTCGACCCACAACCACAGGTGCTCACCATCTCCGGACAGCGGTATTTCAAGCACTTCGTCGACTTGAAAATCTTCAGCCGTGGCCTTGAGCACAGCCGTGCCCAATGCCTCGCCATAAGCGAGCGGGCCCAGCAGATCGAACTCGTTCATGAGCGAACCAACAAGGCAATGGAATGCACTGCGATGCCTTCTTCACGCCCAACGAAGCCGAGCTTCTCGGTGGTCGTGGCCTTTACGTTTACCTGGTCCAAATCAACCTCTAGATCCGCGGCAATCAGCGCACGCATCGTTTCAATATGCGGCGCCATTTTTGGCGCCTGAGCAATGATGGTGTTGTCGACATTGCCGACTTTCCAGCCCTTGGCATGGATCAGACCGACGACATGACGCAACAGAACGCGACTGTCAGCGCCCTTGAAGGTCGGATCGGTGTCCGGGAAATGCTTGCCGATATCGCCAAGCGCTGCAGCGCCCAGCAAGGCGTCGCTCAGGGCGTGCAACAGCACATCACCATCAGAGTGGGCCAACAGCCCGAATTTATGGGAGATCCGCACGCCGCCCAACGTAATGAAATCGCCTTCAGCGAAACAGTGCACATCATAGCCGTGGCCAATACGCATAAAAAAACGCCCCGATTAAGTCAGGGCGTGATTCTACCTACTATTAAGCACTTAGTGCGCTTGCGTGGTGACGCAAGTGGTCGTCAATAAAGCTGGCGATGAAGAAATAGCTATGGTCGTAGCCCGGTTGCAAACGCAAGGTCAGCGGGTAATCGGCTAGCCTGGCGGCCTGTTGCAGCACTTCAGGCTTGAGCTGAACAGCCAGGAAGTCATCGCGATCTCCCTGATCGACCAGCAACGGCAGCCTTTCACTGGCCTCGCCAATCAGCACACTGGCATCCCACTCACGCCAGCGCGCCCGCTCTTCTCCCAGGTAATGGGAGAATGCCTTTTGCCCCCACGGGCAATCCATCGGATTGCTGATGGGCGCAAACGCCGACACCGACTGGTAACGCCCCGGATTACGCAACGCGCAAACCAACGCCCCGTGCCCACCCATCGAATGTCCGCTGATGCCACGCTTTTGCGAAGCCGGGAAATGCGCTTCGACCAGAGCCGGCAATTCCTGCACCACATAATCGTGCATCTGATAGTGCTGGGCCCACGGCTGCTGAGTGGCATTCAGATAGAACCCTGCACCCAGGCCGAAATCCCACGCCCCCTGCGGGTCATCGGGCACGCCTTCGCCACGGGGGCTGGTGTCCGGTGCGACGATGATAAGGCCCAATTCGGCAGCCATCTTCATGGCCCCGGCCTTGTGCATGAAGTTTTCGTCGGTACAGGTCAAACCCGACAGCCAATACACTACAGGCAGCTTTGCGCCCTGATCCGCCTGCGGCGGCAAGTACACGGCAAACACCATTTCGCAGCCCAGCACTTCGGACCGGTGCTTGTAACGCTTGTGCCAACCGCCAAAGCTCTTCTGGCAGGAAATGTTCTCAAGAGACATGGGCAACTCCAGACCACAAGACAAACACCCCCCTGTGGGAGCAAGCCCGCTCCCACAGGTATTTTATGGCATTCGACTTGCCGCAGTTATTTAGAAATGGATGACAGTGCGGATGCTTTTGCCTTCATGCATCAGGTCAAAAGCCTTATTGATATCTTCCAGGCCCATGGTGTGGGTGATGAAAGTATCCAGCGGGATCTCGCCGCTTTGTGCCATATCTACATAGCTTGGCAATTCGCTGCGGCCGCGCACGCCACCAAATGCCGAACCGCGCCAGACGCGACCGGTCACCAGCTGGAACGGACGGGTGGAAATTTCCTGCCCCGCACCTGCCACGCCAATAATCACCGACTCGCCCCATCCCTTGTGACAGCACTCCAGTGCCGCACGCATCAACTGCACATTGCCGATGCACTCAAAGGAAAAATCGACACCGCCATCGGTCATGTCGACTATCACTTCCTGAATCGGGCGATCGAAGTCTTTCGGGTTCACGCAATCAGTAGCACCCAGCTGTCGGGCGATTTCAAACTTGGCCGGGTTGATATCAATGGCAATGATCCGCGCCGCCTTCGCTTTCACCGCACCGATTACCGCAGACAGGCCAATACCGCCCAGACCGAAGATGGCCACGGTGTCGCCCGGCTTGACCTTGGCCGTGTTCAGCACCGCGCCGATCCCGGTCGTCACGCCGCAACCCAGTAGACACACTTTCTCCAGAGGAGCGTCCTTCTGAATTTTTGCGACCGAAATCTCAGGGAGCACGGTGTATTCGGAAAAGGTCGAAGTGCCCATGTAGTGGAAAATCGGCTGACCTTTGTAGGAGAAGCGCGTAGTGCCATCAGGCATCAAGCCCTTGCCCTGGGTGGCACGAATGGCCTGACACAGGTTGGTCTTGCCCGACAGGCAGAATTTGCACTTGCCACATTCAGGGGTGTACAGCGGGATGACATGATCGCCGACCGCAACCGAGGTCACGCCTTCGCCGATGGCTTCAACGATGGCACCGCCTTCATGGCCCAGGATCGACGGGAAGATGCCTTCCGGGTCTGCGCCCGACAAGGTGTAGGCATCGGTATGGCAAACACCCGAGGCCACAACCCGCAGCAGCACTTCGCCAGCCTTGGGCATGGCAACGTCTACTTCCACGATTTCCAGCGGCTTTTTGGCTTCGAACGCAACGGCGGCACGTGACTTGATCATCGATCGTCTCCAGCAAAGTAAAAACAAGACGCAGAGTGTAAATCAGCGCCAGGTGATTAATAATCCAGGCAAAAGCAAAACATTATTGCCATGCAGGGATAATCAACCATGAATGAGAACCGCTGGGAAGGTATAGACGAATTTGTCGCTGTGGCCGAATGTGGCCAATTCACAGCGGCGGCCGAACGTCTTGGCGTCTCTTCATCCCATATCAGCCGCCAGGTAGCGCGACTTGAAGAGCGATTGCAGACCCGCCTGTTTTATCGCAGTACCCGCAAGGTAACGCTGACCGAAGCCGGGCAGACTTTTTTGCAGCATTGCCAGCGCCTGCAAGACGGACGTGAAGAAGCACTGCGTGCCATCGGTGATCTGGCCAGCGAACCCAAGGGCATGTTGCGCATGACCTGTGCCGTGGCCTATGGCGAACGCTTTATCGTGCCGCTGGTTACGCGCTTTATGGGGCTGTACCCGCAATTGCGGGTGGACATCGAACTGAGCAACCGGCCATTGGACCTGGTGCATGAAAGCCTGGATCTGGCGATCCGCCTGGGGCGCTTGCAGGATTCAAGACTGGTAGCCACGCGCCTGGCTCCCAGGCGCATGTATATGTGCGCCTCGCCCTCCTACCTGGAACGTTACGGGCGCCCCCATAGCCTGTCGGAATTGAGCCGGCACAATTGTCTGATTGGCAGTTCAGATCTATGGCAATTGCAGCAGGACGGCCGCGAATTTTCGCAACGGGTGCAAGGGAACTGGCGATGCAACAGTGGGCAGGCTGTACTGGATGCTGCGTTACAGGGTGTAGGGATTTGTCAGTTGCCGGACTATTACGTGCTGGAGCACTTGAAGACCGGGACGCTGGTGTCGTTGCTCGACACCCACCAGCCACCCAACACCGCCGTCTGGGCGCTGTACCCGCAACAGCGGCACTTGTCGCCCAAGGTCAGAAAGCTGGTTGATTACTTGAAGGAGGGGTTGGCCAGGCGGGAGGAATATCAGGAGAGGGAGCAGTAGTTTTTAACAGTGGGAGCGGGCTTGCTTGCGATGCAGACGACTCGGTCTGTCAGGCAAATTCAGCTGATACCATCGCGAGCAAGCCCGCTCCCACAAGAACCTCAGCAGGTTCTGATCAGCGCTTGGCCCAACGCAAACGCAACCACTCAAGGTCTTCGGGGCGGGTGACCTTGATGTTGTCCGAACGCCCTTCGATCAAACGCGGCGCCAGACCTGCCCACTCCATCGCTGAAGATTCATCGGTGATGGTTGCATCGGCCACCAGACTGTCAGCCAAAGCACGATGCAACGCCCCCAAGCGGAACATCTGCGGCGTATAGGCCTGCCAGATCAAGCTGCGATCCACGGTTTCAACCGCACGCCCCTGCTTGTCCACCCGTTTGAGCGTGTCCCGCGCTGGAACGGCTAACAAACCACCTACAGGGTCGTCAGCCAATTCACTCAGCAGCTTGTTAAGGTCTTCCCGAGACAGGTTGGGCCTCGCGGCATCATGCACCAACACCCAATCGTCATCTGCCGCGCCCTGCGCATGCAGGTGCAACAACGCGTTGAGTACCGAGTCGGCGCGCTCACGCCCGCCGTCTACCCGTACAACCCGAGGGTCGGCAGCACAAGGCAAGGACGGCCAGAAAGGATCATCAAAAGCGACACTGACCACCAGCCCCTTCAGGCCCGGGTGGTCGAGGAAACAGCTGATGCTGTGTTCCAGAATACTGCGTCCGCCCAACTGCAAATATTGTTTGGGACGGTCCGCGGCCATACGGGCACCTACACCCGCGGCAGGAATCACGGCCCAGAAGGCCGGTGACAAATAACTCATTGGGCCAACTGATAGAGGGTTTCACCCTCTTTGATCATGCCCAACTCATGGCGAGCACGTTCTTCAACGGTCTCCATGCCTTTTTTCAGCTCCAGCACTTCCGCATCCAGCACGCGGTTGCGCTCAAGCAGGATTTCGTTTTCAGCACGTTGATCGGCTATTTGCTGGGTCAGGTCAGTAACCTGCGCCAAACTGCCATTACCCACCCACAGGCGATACTGCAGGCCTGCCAGCAGCAAGAGCAAGATTAGAAACAACCAATTGGGACTGCGCATCGAATATCAGGTATCCAGTGAAAAGACAGCCATGCCGACAAACGTAAACAACGAATAATACAAAGCCTGGACGAACCAGGCTTGTATACAGAAGCATCAGATTAGTGTCAAAAGACCCGACTTGGCGAGCTTTCCGACACTACCTGCTGACTTTTTACCATTAAGTACTCAGCCGCGAAACTCGCCACGGCCGTTGTACTTGGCTTTTGCACCCAGTTGCTCTTCGATACGCAGCAATTGGTTGTACTTGGAAACGCGATCGGAACGGCACAGCGAGCCGGTCTTGATCTGGCCAGCGGCGGTACCCACGGCCAGGTCGGCAATGGTGGAATCTTCGGTTTCGCCGGAGCGGTGCGAGATCACAGCCGTGTAACCTGCAGCCTTGGCCATCTGGATGGCTTCCAGGGTTTCGGTCAGGGTGCCGATCTGGTTGAACTTGATCAGGATCGAGTTGGCGATGCTCTTGTCGATGCCTTCTTTCAGGATCTTGGTGTTGGTCACGAACAGGTCGTCGCCTACCAGCTGTACTTTCTCACCGATTTTGTCGGTCAGAATTTTCCAGCCATCCCAGTCAGACTCGTCCAGGCCGTCTTCGATGGAGATGATCGGGTAACGCTGGGTCAGACCCTTGAGGTATTCAGCAAAACCTTCGGAGCTGAACACCTGACCTTCGCCCGACAGGTTGTACTTGCCGTCTTCGTAGAATTCGCTGGCCGCGCAGTCCAGCGCCAGGGTCACGTCGGTGCCCAGGGTGTAACCGGCATTGGCGATGGCTTCGGAAATGACTTTCAGAGCATCTTCGTTGGACGCCAGGTTCGGTGCGAAACCACCTTCGTCGCCCACTGCGGTGTTCAGGCCACGGGCCTTGAGCACTGCTTTGAGGTGATGGAAGATTTCGGTGCCCATGCGCAGCGCGTCAGAAAAGGTTTTGGCGCCAACCGGCTGAACCATGAACTCTTGAATGTCGACGTTGTTATCGGCGTGCTCGCCACCGTTGATGATGTTCATCATCGGAACCGGCATCGAGTAAACACCCGGAGTGCCGTTCAGGTTGGCGATGTGTGCGTACAGCGGCAGGTCCTGGTCCTGGGCAGCAGCTTTGGCAGCAGCCAAAGACACGGCCAGGATGGCGTTGGCGCCCAGGGAGCCTTTGTTCTCAGTACCGTCCAGCGCGATCATCGCGTGGTCCAGCGCCTTTTGGTCAACCGGGTCTTTACCCAGCAGCAAATCACGAATCGGGCCGTTGATGTTGGCAACGGCTTTCAGCACGCCTTTGCCCAGGTAACGGCTTTTGTCGCCATCACGCAGTTCCAGCGCTTCACGGGAACCGGTGGAAGCACCGGACGGCGCGCAAGCGCTGCCGATGATGCCGTTGTCGAGAAGCACGTCCGCTTCCACAGTGGGATTGCCACGGGAGTCGAGAACTTCACGACCTTTGATGTCGACGATCTTTGCCATTGTTGTAAATACTCCAAAGTTGACGAAAACGACGCAGCTGAGGGAAATATTGTTATCGGCGGCAAGGGTCAAATAGCGGGCAGCCTTGCGGGCGATAAGGCTCGGGCCCTGAGGCCCGAGAAATCGTGCGGTACTTTACCGGAGAAACGAGGGTTACGCGGTTTCTATTGTCGGAAAACTTTTAACCAACTCATCCAGCGACTTCAGCTGAGCCAGGAATGGCTCCAGCTTGTCCAGGCGCAAGGCACAAGGGCCGTCGCACTTGGCGTTGTCAGGATCCGGGTGTGCTTCCAGGAACAGACCGGCCAGGCTCTGGCTGATACCAGCCTTGGCCAGGTCGGTTACCTGGGCACGACGACCACCGGCAGAGTCCGAGCGACCGCCAGGCATTTGCAGCGCATGGGTCACGTCGAAAAACACCGGGTATTCGAACTGCTTCATGATGCCGAAGCCCAGCATGTCGACAACAAGGTTGTTGTAGCCAAAGCTGGAGCCACGTTCGCAGAGGATCAACTGATCATTGCCCGCTTCTTCGCATTTGCTCAGGATGTGTTTCATTTCCTGAGGCGCAAGGAACTGGGCTTTTTTGATGTTGATCACGGCGCCGGTCTTGGCCATGGCCACGACCAGGTCAGTTTGACGCGACAGGAAAGCCGGCAACTGGATGATGTCGCAGACCTCGGCGACCACGGCCGCTTGCGCAGGCTCGTGGACGTCGGTAATCAGCGGCACACCGAAGGCGGCCTTGATGTCCTGAAAAATCCGCATGCCTTCTTCGAGGCCTGGGCCACGGTAAGAGCTGACAGATGAACGATTGGCCTTGTCGAAACTGGCCTTGAACACGTAAGGAATACCAAGCTTTTCGGTGACCCGTACGTACTCTTCGCACACCTGCATGGCCATATCACGGCTTTCCAGCACGTTCATGCCACCGAACAAGACCATTGGCTTGTCGTTGGCAATTTCGATATTGCCTACACGGATAATCTTTTGCGCCATTCTGATTACGCCTTCTTCTCGTGTTGCGCCAGTGCAGCTTTGACGAAACCGGTGAACAATGGATGGCCATCACGTGGCGTGGAGGTGAACTCCGGGTGGAACTGGCAAGCGACAAACCAAGGATGATCCGGAGCTTCAACCACTTCTACCAACGCGCCGTCACCGGAACGACCGGTCACTTTCAGGCCTGCTTCGGTCAGTTGCGGCAGCAGGTTATTGTTCACTTCATAGCGATGACGATGACGTTCAACAATCACGTCCTTGGCATAGCAATCGTGAACCAGGGAACCGGCTTGCAGCTGGCAATCCTGCGCGCCCAGACGCATGGTGCCGCCCAGGTCGGAAGTTTCGGTACGGGTTTCGACTGCACCGGTGGCGTCTTCCCACTCGGTGATCAGACCGACAACCGGATGGCCGCTGCTGCGATCGAATTCGGTGGAGTTGGCGTCTTTCCAGCCCAGCACATTACGTGCGAACTCGATAACCGCTACTTGCATGCCCAGGCAGATACCCAGGTATGGCACCTTGTTCTCGCGTGCATATTGAACGGCAGTGATCTTGCCTTCGACGCCGCGCAGACCGAAGCCGCCCGGAACCAGAATGGCATCACAGCCTTCAAGCAGCTCGGTGCCTTTGTTTTCGATGTCTTCGGAGTCGATATAGCGCAGGTTGACCTTGGTACGGTTGGAAATACCGGCGTGGCTCATCGCTTCGATCAGCGACTTGTACGCGTCCAGCAGTTCCATGTACTTGCCGACCATCGCGATGGTGACTTCGTGCTCCGGGTTCAGCTTGGCGTCGACGACCTTGTCCCACTCGGACAGGTCGGCGCTGTTGCATTCCAGGCCAAAGCGCTCAACGACGAAATCATCCAGGCCCTGAGCGTGCAGCATGCCCGGGATCTTGTAGATGGTGTCGGCGTCTTCCAGCGAAATGACAGCACGTTCCTCAACGTTGGTGAACAGCGCGATCTTGCGACGCGAAGACACATCAACGTGGTGATCGGAGCGGCAGATCAGTACGTCTGGCTGCAGGCCGATGGAACGCAGCTCTTTAACCGAGTGCTGTGTAGGTTTGGTTTTCGTTTCGCCAGCGGTGGCAATGTACGGAACCAGAGTCAGGTGCATCAGCATGGCGCGCTTGGCGCCCACTTCGATGCGCAGCTGACGGATAGCTTCGAGGAACGGTTGCGACTCAATGTCACCCACAGTGCCGCCAATCTCAACCATCGCTACGTCGGCATCGCCGGCGCCCTTGATGATCCGACGTTTGATTTCGTCGGTGATGTGCGGAATTACCTGAATGGTTGCACCCAGGTAATCACCACGGCGCTCCTTGCGCAGGACGTGTTCGTAAACGCGGCCCGTGGTGAAGTTGTTGTTCTGGGTCATGGTCGTGCGGATAAACCGCTCGTAATGGCCCAAGTCCAGGTCGGTTTCGGCGCCGTCGTGCGTGACGAACACTTCACCGTGCTGGAACGGGCTCATGGTGCCCGGATCAACGTTGATGTAGGGGTCCAGCTTCAGCATGGTGACCTTAAGTCCCCGCGCCTCCAGGATGGCTGCCAATGAAGCCGAGGCAATGCCTTTCCCCAATGAAGAAACAACACCGCCCGTGACGAAGATGTAGCGCGTCATGAAAAACCCTAGAAGTCTGCGTTAAAGCGGTCAGAGCCGCCGGGGAAAGCGAAGGAAGGCCGAAGCCCCCAATCACCAGCATTAGTCACAGTGCACCTTTCGAAAAACTGCTGCGTTGAAACAGACCGATGGAAACCACCGGTTCGATGCAAGCCACACATTTTTTTAAAATCGCCCAGCAAAGACTGCTTGGTAATCGGCAACATCTGCAATTCTGGTGAATCCACAGAAGTTGTATCAAGAAGGGAGCGTAGTCTACCGGAAACCCCCTTTCAGCTCAAACCTTGATCGCTCGAAGTTGGCAGCCACTGCAATTTCCAGTGCCCACAGGGGCTGGAGTCCAGTCCAGGGAGGTTTGCCACGGCCAATAACTGCTCATTGCGGTACAGAAGCGGCAATCTGCCACGGGCAAACAACGGAACACCTCGCTCGTTGAGCAGCCGCTTGAGATCACGATGACCGCGCTGTGCCTGCGCCATCACTTCGCCCCCTAGACGATAGCTCACTTGCAAAGGGCCATCCGGGATATCCCCGACAAAATGCACACGACCATTACCCGGCAGCGCCAGGGCCTGATCAGGACAGGGCCACAACACCGGGGCGATCGGTTGGTGCAACCATTCGCCGGCCAGCCACCAAATACGTCCACCGGCACGATGCAACTCGCCGTCTGCGAGCTTCCACACCGGCTGCGCATCGATGCGGGCATCCCGCAGGGCATCCCACCCCGCCCAATGGTCGGTGTCCGGCAATGACGTGAAGGCTGACAGCCAGTGACGCAAGGCATTGCGCTGACGGGCAGGTGACAGGCTGGCGATGGCGGTCAGTTCCAGGGAGGGCAAGCCAAGCCAGGCAAACTCGCTGGTAAAGCCCGCAGCGTGCAAATCCTGCTGGGCCAGTTCATCCAGCAAACCCTGCGCCTCGGCACAGTGCGCTGCGCTGCGGGCCATGCTGGCAGCCGCCTGGGGCCAGCGCCGAGAGAGGACCGGAAGGACTTCATGGCGCAGGAAATTGCGGGAAAAATCTGTCTGGGTGTTAGACGGGTCCTCAATCCAGCTCAGACCCTGTGTTCGGGCATATGACTCAAGCTGGGCGCGGGACACGTCCAGCAAAGGCCGGCACAGGTTTCCTGCGCCCAGGCGACGCTGGCGCGGCA
>NZ_WIWL01000228.1:0-18964 GCF_009600105.1 Pseudomonas sp. FSL R10-0056 | reverse complement strand
CGAGAAGCCGGTCGGCACCGTGTGGCTGGCGTGGGGCGCCGGCGACGAGGTATCCAGCGAGCGCAGGCACTTTGCAGGCAACCGCGATGAGGTGCGCCGGCAAACCGTGATTGCCGCTCTGGAAGGTTTAATACGCCGAACGGTACGAGAAATAAAAAATCAGGGGTAGGCGATCCTCTAACCCTGTGGAATAATACTGGCTACTTATACAGTTATCGGCCGTCGGGCCTTATTGATTACGAGAGGACTTTAATGGACGACAACAAGAAGAAAGCCTTGGCTGCGGCCCTGGGTCAGATCGAACGTCAATTCGGCAAGGGTGCCGTGATGCTGATGGGCGACCAGGAGCGTCAGGCAGTCCCGGCGATCTCCACCGGCTCGCTGGGTCTGGACATCGCACTGGGCATTGGCGGTCTGCCAAAAGGCCGTATTGTTGAAATCTACGGCCCTGAGTCGTCGGGTAAAACCACACTGACTCTGTCCGTGATTGCCCAGGCGCAAAAGGCCGGTGCTACCTGCGCCTTCGTCGATGCCGAGCACGCCCTTGATCCTGAGTACGCTGCCAAACTGGGCGTAAACGTTGATGACCTGCTGGTTTCACAGCCTGACACCGGCGAACAGGCACTGGAAATCACCGATATGCTGGTGCGTTCCAATGCGGTTGACGTGATCATCATCGACTCCGTTGCTGCACTGACGCCAAAAGCTGAAATCGAAGGCGACATGGGCGATACCCACGTTGGCCTGCAAGCCCGTCTGATGTCGCAAGCGCTGCGTAAAATCACCGGTAACATCAAGAACGCCAACTGCCTGGTTATCTTCATTAACCAGATCCGCATGAAAATCGGCGTGATGTTCGGCAGCCCTGAAACCACCACCGGTGGTAACGCACTGAAGTTCTACGCTTCGGTACGTCTGGATATCCGCCGCACCGGCGCCGTAAAAGAAGGCGATGTGGTGGTGGGTAGCGAAACCCGCGTGAAAGTGGTCAAGAACAAGGTGGCACCACCGTTCCGTCAGGCTGAATTCCAGATCCTGTACGGCAAGGGTATCTACCTGAACGGTGAAATGATTGATCTGGGCGTACTGCATGGCTTTGTTGAAAAAGCTGGCGCCTGGTACAGCTACAACGGCAGCAAAATCGGTCAGGGCAAGGCCAACTCCGCCAAGTTCCTGGACGATTACCCGGACATCAAGGATGCGCTGGAGAAGCAGCTGCGTGAGAAGTTGCTCGGGCCAAAAACCGATGCCGAACTGGCAGAACTGAAAGTCATGCCAAAAATGAGCAAGGCTGCCAAAGAAGCTGCAGCGCTGGCTGAAGCCGAAGAAATGGAAAACGCCACCGACGGCGATAACTGATCACTGCCATGATTGCCGTCCTGGATACCCCCGTCGCGGTGCGACGGACTGCAATGGATCTGCTCGCGCGACGCGAGCACGGTCGAGTCGAGCTGACGCGCAAGTTGCGTCAGCGCGGCGCTTGCCCCGACATGATCGACGCTGCCCTTGACCGTTTGACGGAAGAGGGGCTGTTGTCCGAGTCTCGTTACCTTGAAAGCTATATCAACTACCGTGCCGGTTCCGGTTATGGCCCTTTGCGAATTCGTGAAGAGCTTGGCCAGCGTGGGCTGGTGCGTGGAGATATAGAGGAGGCGTTGCGAGAATGCGGTTTCGACTGGCAAGAGCGACTGGAAGAGACCTGGCGCCGCAAGTTTTCCGGTCAGTTGCCCGCTGATGCAAAAGAGCGTGCCCGCCAGGGGCGCTTTTTGAGTTACCGCGGTTACCCGCTTGAAATGATCGGCCGCCTGTTAAGCGGCCGAGAGTTTGATGACTGAAGCTGTTGGCGCTCGTACCCTTTAAGGTTCGGATTCAGTGGGCGCCACAAAACCTGTGGGAGCAGGCTTGCCTGCGAAGGCGGCAATGCGGTTTGCCTGCCAGATCGTGCCGCCTGCATCGCGAGCAAGCCCGCTCCCACAGTACCAGCCCACTTACCAATTCCGGCTTAATCAGCCAGCGACTCGTGCATCTGCGCCGTAGGCGCATTATCAGTTGCAGCCCAGTTTTGCGGCAGGTTGATAAAGTCGACCAGTTCGCGCAGCCGTCCCTGATTGCGCCCGCTAAACGCAAAGCCCAGGCAGGTCAGGTGGTTGAGTTTTGGGTCGTCATGTTCAAAGTGGCAGTATTGCTCTTGATGGAAGCCATCACTCAGGCAGATATCGGCAAACGCCTGCTGTATCTCCTTGAGTGCCTGCACACTGACCGGCCGCTTCATGCGGATCACAAAAGTTTTGTTCAACCAGCGGCTTGAATGGAAGTTGCTGTAGAACTGGTTGATTTCAGCAAGGGCCTCTTCGGCGCTATGCACCAGGCGCATCAACTTCAAATCGTTGGGCAGGATGTACTGGTTGGCTTCCAGCTGGTTGTGAATAAAGTCCAGCGCCCCCTGCCAGAACTTGCCCCCCGGCACATCCAGTAAAACTACCGGCACCAACGGGGTTTTACCCGTTTGCATCAGGGTCACTACTTCCAGCACTTCATCCAGCGTGCCAAAACCGCCCGGGCACATCACCAGAGCATCTGCTTCCTTGGTGAAAAACAGTTTGCGGGTAAAGAAAAAGTGAAACGCCAGAACATTGGGCGTGCCATTGATGGTGGGGTTGGCCCGTTGCTCGAACGGCAGGGTGATATTGAACCCCAAACTGTGAGCCAGGCCTGCACCTTCATGGGCGGCAGCCATGATGCCAGCGCCGCCGCCGGTAATGACCATCATGTCGGACTTGGCCAGCACGCTGCCCATTTCCCGTGCCAGGGCATAGAGCGGGTGTTCTACCGGGGTTCTGGCCGAGCCGAAGACCGTGACTTTGCGACGGCCCTTGAACTGCTCCAGGGTGCGAAAGGTTTTTTCCAGTTCGCGAATGGCTTGCAGGGTGATCTTGGCATTCCAGCGATCAAGGTCGTCATGGGCCATTCGCAATACGGTCAGCAGCATCTCGCGGTAAAGCGCCCGGTTAGGGCTGTCGGGTGCAACCCGCTGCAGTTGCTCGTCCACTTCTTGTGCAAGCTCAAGACCCTGCTCCTGGAAATACAGCGTCAGGGAGTCATTGGATTGATCAGGCATGTATTTCTCCTTCTACGCAACATCCTTGAAAACGCCGCAACCTGAGCAGGCGCTGAGACACTGAGTGTCACAATGATGCTTCGATGATGGTCCTGAGATGTCTTGACTGGCAATAGCTAATTGCCTGACATACATGAAGTTTAGCGGAAGGAGGCAGGGCTGCAGAGCGGGGTCATACGCCGTACGGGGTACGGCGTGGCGGGGGATTTACTTTTTGCGCTGACAGTTTTCAGCGCGGAAATCCTGGATCAGGACCGGGCTGTTGGTTTTGTACTCCCTGAAGCTGTAGCGCAGCGTGGCGCCTTGAGCCATCAGGGTACGGAAACCTGCATTGCTGCACACGCTGCGACCCAGTTGCGGCACGGTCTCTTCTGGGTTGGAGCGCATCTGGGCGGCCAGTGTCGGGCTGGCTTCCAGGTTGTTGATCAGCACAGTGCCGTCTACCGTAAAGCCTTTATCCAGCAGGTCTGCATTGATTGCTCGCGGTTTGCCTTCATTACTTTTCTCTGCAACCTTGAGCAAGGTTTTGTTCAGCTCAAAATCCTTGAGAGAGGCTGCGTGTGCGGCCAGAGGCAGTGCAAGCATTAGAGCGACGGTCGGAATGATATGGCGCAGCATGAATCTCTCCTGATTTCAGTGACGCAGACTTGGACAGGCCATATATCTGTGCGTTCAGTGGCGCGGGAGTATAGGTCAGCATAGCCATGCAGGAAATGCCAAAGGTCATGGAATCGCGCCTCTGGTAAACTTGGCTCCTTTCTATTGTGAATCCGTTTATGCGCCAATTCTGGCGAATGGACGCTTGGCGCCTTTAAAGTAAAAATCATGACCCTGACGACCTTTTCCCCGAATGCTGTAGCCCGTTTACGAGACGAGCGTGAAGAGGAGAGCACCAAGCCCTACCTGGCCCGCGGCTCGCGGGCTCCGCGTTGCCATACCTGCCGTGTGATCGAAAGCCACTGCCTGTGCAGCTGGCGACCCCGGGTCGAGACACGTTCGGGGGTGTGTCTGGTCATGACTAAAAAGGAAGTGTTCAAGCCCAGCAATACCGGCTGGTTGATCGCGGATGTGGTCAAAGACAACTTTGCCTTTATCTGGTCACGCACCGAAACCGACGAAGCCTTGCTGGCGTTGCTGGCCGATCCACAATGGCAACCGTATCTGGTGTTTCCCGGCGAGTACGTCGCGCCTGAGCGGGTAACGCACACGGTGGATCTGGACAGCAGCAAGCGCCCGTTGTTTATTCTGCTGGATGCCACCTGGACCGAAGCACGCAAGATTTTCCGCAAAAGCCCGTACTTCGACACCTTGCCGATTTTGAGCCTGCTGCCTGAGCGGCTTTCGCGTTACCGCTTGCGCCGCTCTACCCGCAGCGAGCATCTGTGTACCGCGGAAGTTGCCAGCCTGTGTCTTGAACTTGCCGGTGACTCCCAGGCCTCAAGTGCGCTGGATGCCTACTTCGATGTCTTCAGTCAGCATTATCTGGATGCCAAGAACCAGTTGCCGATCAATGAGTCCAGCGCAGCGCACCAGGAACTGGGCGTTTTTGTAAAAGACCTTCCCCAGAATCGGGCTCAATAGACTAAAGAAGTAGCGCTACAATTTTCCAACAGATGTAAGCGCGCAGCATGGCGGGTTTTTCGATGATGGCGCTCTAAGGGGTTCTACGTGGACCCGGGTGTCAGGTTTTCAGCTTGACCACCCTTGTTTCGCTGGGCATGCTTGGCGCCGATTCGGCTATCGCAGCTGTCAAAACACTTATATTTGCCGACGTTTCGCGTAAATCGCGCCCTTTGACGCACAGTCTTTGAGCTTTTGCTCGAGTTGCCTTAGCGAGTGCTGGAATTGATCAGTGCTCGCCTGAAAAACGGGATCATTTAAACAATGGCCACATACGAAATCCTGATTGCCGACGACCATCCACTGTTTCGCAGTGCCCTGCACCAGGCCGTGAGCCTGGGTCTGGGCTCTGATGTTCGCCTGGTAGAGGTCGCCAGTATTGCCGAGCTTGAAGCACAGCTGGCGGTAAAGGCAGATTGGGATCTGGTACTGCTCGATTTGAACATGCCGGGTGCTTACGGTTTCTCCGGCCTGGTGTTGTTGCGTGGCCAATACCCGCAAATTCCGGTGGTGATGGTGTCGGCCCAGGAAGAAGCCTCGATCATGGTGCGTTCCCGCGAGTTCGGAGCCAGCGGATTTATTCCGAAATCCAGTTCGCTGGAAGACATCCAGAAGGCCGTACGTGCCGTACTGGATGGTGATGTGTCATGGCCGCCTCAGGCGTTTGAGGATGTTCAGGTCTCGGCCGAGGCCAAAACGGCCAGCGAAGGGCTGGCCAGCCTGACGCCCCAGCAGTTCCGCGTGCTGACCATGGTCTGCGAAGGTTTGCTGAACAAGCAGATCGCTTATGAGCTAAGCGTTTCCGAGGCAACCATCAAGGCCCATGTTACGGCGATTTTCCGCAAGCTGGGGGTTCGCACTCGCACCCAGGCCGCGCTACTCTTGCAGCAACTTGAATCAATTTCGAGTCATTAATCTGCGAATCTTCACGCTTTTTTGACGAAGCGTGAACTAGCGTTCCCCTCTCATATTTTGTGCAGTTGCCTATCTATGTCGCCTTTCAAGGGTAAAACCGGTTTTAAACGGATTTTGAATGCTGGCGGTTACTCGCTGGACGGTTTGCGCGCAGCCTTTACGGGCGAGGCGGCTTTTCGGCAGTTGGTGCTGCTCAACGTGATCCTGATCCCGCTGAGCTTCTTGCTAAATGTGAGCCGCGTAGAGCGCGCATTGCTGATCGCTGTGTGCCTGCTGGCATTGATTGTCGAGTTGTTGAACTCGGCCATTGAAGCGGTGGTTGACCGAATCTCCCTCGACCTGCACCCCTTGTCGAAAAACGCCAAGGACATGGGCAGCGCTGCCCAGTTTGTGGTGCTGACCATGATTGCCGTGGTGTGGGCAGTGATCCTGCTTTAAGCAATGGTTGGCAATACGATCTCGTCGCTGCGCTGAACCCCGGCGGTGAAGGCGCGGCACAGCTCCAGAAATTCGCGCATGGCGGATGTCTGATACTTCTTTTTGTGCCAGATAAAGAAGAACTGCCGGGCCAGATCCAGTTCAGGCGTTTCCACTGCCACCAGGCTGCCGCGCCTGAAAGCGTCACGCAACGCCAGGCGTGAGATGCAGCCAATGCCCAGCCCCGACTCAACGGCGCGCTTGATCGCTTCGGTGTGTTCCAGTTCCAGGCGAATATTGAGCGACGTTTGATGATGGCGCATGGCCTGGTCGAACGTCAGGCGAGTTCCCGAGCCTTGTTCGCGCAAAATCCAGGCTTCACGGGTCAGCTCGTCAAGTGTGGCGCGGCCACGAGCCGCCAGTGGATGCTGCGGGGCGCAAAACACCACCAGTTCATCCTCGACCCAGCTCTGCACTTCAATATCCGGGTGGGCGCAATCGCCTTCGATCAGACCCAGATCAATTTCGTAGTGGGCGACTTGTTGCACGATATGAGCCGTGTTCTGAACCACCAGCTTGACCTGACTTTCCGGGTGCGCCTGCATAAAGCTGCCGATCAGCAGGGTGGCCAGGTAGTTGCCGATGGTCAGTGTCGCGCCGACGGTCAATGAGCCAAAACCGGACTTGCCATTAAGCAGGTCTTCGATCTCCTTGGCCTGATCCAGTAATGCGACAGCCTGTGGCAGCAATTGCCGGCCCAGTGCGTTGAGACTCAAGCGCTTGCCGGCACGATCGAACAGCTGGCAGCTGGTCTGGCGCTCCAGTTCGGTGATCGAGGTACTGGCAGCAGATTGTGAAAGGGCCAACAAGCCGGCAGCGCGAGACACGCTCTCTTGTTGGGCGACGGCGACGAAAACCTGGAGTTGTCTGAGAGTAAATCGCATATCGATATAACCGATAACCCTTATCTTGATAATTCAGTTAACAGATATTGTCGCCGCCATTAGAATGCTGTGCAATCGCGCCCATAGTCAGCGCAGGCGAATTTAGGAGCCCCGTACATGAGCAACATGAACCACGAACGTGTCCTCAGTGTTCATCACTGGAACGACACCCTGTTCAGCTTCAAGTGTACCCGTGACCCGGGCTTGCGCTTCGAGAACGGTCAGTTCGTGATGATCGGCCTGCAACAGCCCAATGGCCGTCCGCTTATGCGTGCCTACTCGATTGCCAGCCCGAACTGGGAAGAGCATCTGGAGTTCTTCAGCATCAAGGTGCCTGATGGCCCGCTGACCTCCCAGTTGCAGCACTTGAAGGAGGGCGACGAGATCATCATCAGCAAAAAACCTACGGGTACGCTGGTGCTGGACGACTTGAAGCCGGGCAAGCATCTGTACCTGCTCAGCACCGGCACCGGTCTGGCGCCCTTTATGAGCGTTATCCAGGATCCGGAAACCTACGAGCGTTTCGAAAAAGTGATCCTGTGCCACGGTGTGCGTTACGTCAATGAAGTCGCTTACCGCGAATTCATTACCGAGCACCTGCCGCAGAACGAATTCTTCGGCGAAGCACTGCGTGAAAAGCTGATCTACTACCCGACCGTGACCCGCGAGCCATTCGAGAATGAAGGCCGCCTGACCGACCTGATGCGCAGCGGCAAGCTGTTCAGCGATATCGGTCTGCCGCCGATCAACCCGCAGGACGACCGTGCCATGTTGTGCGGCAGCCCGAGCATGCTCGACGAGACCAGCGAAGTGCTTAACAGCTTCGGCCTGAAAGTTTCGCCACGCATGCGTGAGCCGGGTGATTACCTGATCGAGCGTGCTTTCGTCGAGAAGTAACAAACGCAGATCGATACAAATGTGGGAGCGGGCTTGCCCGCGATTGTGGAGTGTCAGCCACCGCATGGGTGACTGACAGGCCGTAATCGCGAGCAAGCCCGCTCCCACATTGCGTTTCAGGTCACGGCTTGGGAATCACCTCAAGCACACGGATCAAACCAGGCTCGGGGTAATGCCAGCGTACATCCAGATCCCAGAACTGCGCGCCGTATTCTCGTTCGGCTGTGGGCGTCTGGTAAGCAGGGCGTGGATCTTGCGCCAGGCATTGCTCGATCAGCTCCACCAGCGGCTCCTGAAGGCGCAGGGCTTCCCTGTGGGCCTGTTGCAGGGCGCTGTCGGCCCATTGCACGGGGATCAATACCGGTGCGGCGCTGGCCATGCCATTGCTGGCATCGCTGATGATATCGGCGTAGGGCACATAGGGTTTGATATCCAGAATCGGCGTGCCGTCGAGCAGGTCGATGCCGGAAATCCACAGGCGATTGGCTTCTACCTTGTCCAGCTTGACCACTGACTGGCCGATACCGTTCGGGCGATGGGTGGCGCGGGTGGCAAACACGCCCATCGACTTGTTGCCGCCCAGGCGTGGCGGGCGCACCTTGAGGCGAGGCTTGTCTTCAAGTGCCTGATGAAACACAAACAGCAACCAGACATGGCTGACCTGCTCCAGGCCCTGCACCGCATCGCCCTGGTCAAAGGGTGCGACCAGTTCCAGCACGCCACGGGCGGCCGGTGCCAGTTGTGGCTGGCGCGGGATGGCGAACTTCTCCTTGAAGCAGGAGCGCACAAAGCCGATGGGGGAGACGGTGTAGGGCATGGGAGATATCGGGCTGGTGGGTCAGAACAGGCTCTTGTGGGAGCGGGCTTGCTCGCGATTCAGACGGCTCGGTCAATCTGAATCACTGCGGTGCTGCTATCGCGAGCAAGCCCGCTCCCACAGGAGGTGTGTTTTCAGTCGCGAACGCGCAGGGTCAGGCCCTTGAGGAAGTTGCGTAGCAACTGGTCGCCACAGGTGCGGTAGTTGGTGTGGCCGAACTTGCGGAACAGGGCGCTCAGCTCGGGCTTGGACACCGGGAAGCCCGCAGCCTTGAGGATGCCGTGCATGTCGTCTTCCTTCAGTTCGAAGGCCACACGCAGTTTTTTCAGAATAATGTTGTTGGTCACCGGCAGCTCGACCGGCATTGGCGCACGGCTTTCGTCCTTGCCGCGCTTGAAGATCACCAGGCCATCCAGGAAGTGCGCCATCACGTCGTCAGGGCAACGTACAAAACCTTCTTCTTCGTCTTTTTTCAGGTAGGTCAGTACATCTTCCTTGGTAACTTCCAGGCCACCAAGCTTGATGATTTCGACAACCTTGTTGTCGCTGATGTCGAGCATGTAGCGCACGCTGCGCAGTACGTCGTTATGAATCATTTGGGTAATCCTGATATTCAGCAGTGAGCACCGCAGGCATTGCTGCGGTGTCGAAATGTTCGGGGTAGGGCTGTAAGTCGTTAGAACTTTTCTTTGGCGCTCATATAGCGCCATTGGCCTACGGGCAATTTGCCCATCGACACGCCGCCGATACGAATCCGGCGCATGGAAATCACGGTCAGGCCTACCGCCTGGCAGAACAGGGCAATCACACCTGGTTGCGGATTTTTCATCGCAAAACGCAGGCGGTTTTCACTCTGCCAGCTGGCCTTGACCGCAGGCAGCTCGCGACCCTTGTAGGTCATGCCGTGGTTGAGACGGTTCAGACCGTGGGGGGCCATTTCGCCAGAGACCTCGACCACGTATTCCTGCTCGATCTTGCTGGCATCGGCCGTCAGCTTGCGCACGATCTTCCAGTCCTGGGTAAACACCAGCAGGCCGCTGGCGTTGGCTTGCAGCTCATTGCCAACGCTCAGGCGCAGGAAGTGGCCCTTGAGCGGGCGCTTGCCGAAGCGGTGTTCTTCGCTCAGGGTGTCCGGGCCGATCAACGCCATGGCGCTGTCGGTATCCAGGCCCGCCGGGGCGTTGAGCAAAATGGTCACAGGCTCGGGCGCGGTGGCCTTGGCTTCAGGGTCCAGCTCGACTTTCTGGTTGTCGACCTTGAACTGTGGCTCGTCGATGACTTCGCCATCTACCGTGACCCAGCCACCTTCAATGAACAGTTCGGCCTCACGGCGGGAGCAGCCGACGAGTTCGATGAGGCGTTTGGAGAGACGTATCGGTTCAGACATGACAGGGGCCGTAAAGGAATTGGGCGGCTATTGTACCCGCCTGGCGCCGGTTAAGCCCGGCAACATTTGCCTTATGCACGTGCTGGGCGTTTATACCGCAGGTGCAGCAGGGGATAGGGCTGGCCCATGCCGTCTTTTTCGCAGCGCCCGATCACCTCAAACCCCTGTTTGAGGTAAAAGCCGATGGCTTGCGAGTTTTGCTCATTGACGTCGAGGCGTTCGGCATTCAGTTCATTGATGGCGAACATTAACAGGCACTTGCCGATGCCTTGCCCCCGGTAATCCGGGTGAACAAACAGCATTTCAACCTTGCCGGCCGCGACTCCGGCAAAACCGGTAATGCGTTTGCTGACCGGGTCCTTGCAGCAGATCAGCATGACGGCGTCCAGATATTGGTCT
This sequence comes from Pseudomonas sp. FSL R10-0056, assembly GCF_009600105.1. Lineage (NCBI taxonomy): Bacteria > Pseudomonadati > Pseudomonadota > Gammaproteobacteria > Pseudomonadales > Pseudomonadaceae > Pseudomonas > Pseudomonas sp. FSL R10-0056. The sequence continues at coordinate 8,450 of NZ_WIWL01000228.1, read as the reverse complement.
TTGACCAGGCCGCGCAGAAGTTGAATATAGCTGTCAGGTAAAAAATCATGGGTGGCACGAACAGATGCTTCCCATACGTCGGTTAGTTCGGCGAAGTCCGTAAGACGTGGGGTATGAATGACCCATTGTTGTTGCATCGAGCGTGTCTCCTGACACAGGTGTGGAAGGCAATGGGTTTACGATAGCCGTAAAAAAAGCCCTGGCGCGAGAGCGGCAGGGCTTTTTGCGAGGCAGTCGCGAATTAGATCACTTCAGCCCACAGGTCATATTCGTCGGCGTCGGTGACGCGGCACATGATCTTGTCACCCGGCTTGATATCTTTTTCGGTCGCAATAAATACGTTGCCGTCGATTTCCGGAGCATCGAAGAAGCAGCGGCCTACAGCGCCTTGCTCGTCGACTTCATCGATCAGGACTTCGATTTCCTTGCCGATCTTCATCTGCAGGCGTGCTGCGCTGATGGCCTGTTGATGGGCCATAAAGCGATCCCAGCGATCCTGTTTGACGTCATCCGGCACGATGGCCGCGTCCAGCAGGTTGGCAGGTGCGCCTTCTACCGGCGAGTACTGGAAGCAACCCACGCGATCCAGTTGAGCTTCGGTCAGCCAGTCGAGCAGGTACTGGAAGTCTTCTTCGGTTTCACCCGGGAAGCCGACGATAAAGGTCGAACGGATGATCAGTTCCGGGCAGATTTCACGCCAGTTCTTGATCCGGGCCAGGGTCTTGTCTTCAAACGCCGGGCGTTTCATGGCCTTGAGCACTTTCGGGCTGGCGTGCTGGAACGGGATGTCCAGATACGGCAGGATTTTGCCGGCGGCCATCAGCGGGATCAGTTCGTCAACGTGCGGGTACGGGTAAACGTAGTGCAGACGCACCCATACGCCCAGCGAGCTCAAGGCTTCGCACAGCTCGGTCATGCGCGTCTTGACCGGAGCACCGTTCCAGAAGCCGGTGCGGTATTTGACGTCAACGCCGTAGGCGCTGGTGTCCTGGGAAATCACCAGCAGCTCTTTGACGCCGGCCTTGACCAGGCGCTGGGCTTCGTCGAGCACGTCACCCACCGGGCGGCTGACCAGCTTGCCGCGCATCGATGGGATGATGCAGAAGCTGCAGCTGTGGTTGCAGCCTTCGGAAATCTTCAAGTAGGCGTAGTGACGTGGCGTCAGCTTGATGCCCTGTGGCGGCACCAGGTCGATCAGCGGGTTGTGATCCTGGCGCGGCGGCACCACCTGGTGCACGGCGTTGACTACCTGCTCGTACTGCTGCGGGCCGGTCACGGCCAGTACGCTTGGGTGCACGTCGCGGATATTGCCTTCTTCGACACCCATGCAGCCGGTCACGATGACCTTGCCGTTTTCCTTGATGGCTTCGCCGATCACTTCCAGGGATTCGGCCTTGGCGCTGTCGATAAAGCCGCAGGTGTTGACCACCACGACGTCGGCGTCCTGATAGGTTGAGACGACGTCATAGCCTTCCATGCGCAGTTGCGTAAGGATGCGCTCGGAGTCGACCAGTGCTTTCGGGCAACCCAGGGAAACAAAGCCAACCTTTGGGTTGGCTGGCTTGGTGGTAACGGTGGACATGGCGAACCTCGGTATGTAGTGACGTTACATGCCCGTAAAGGCTGCACGACGAACGGGCGCTTATTGCGCCTCTGATCAAAAAAAGTGCGCAATTTTAGCTATGGTCAACGCACTTGACCAGCGTTATACGGGGATTTGCGACGAGTGCTGCGCTATGCTGCGCGCCGTTGCGAAAGCAGGGTTTTTAACTAACGTGATTTTGTAGGCAGGAGCCGTAGCTAACACTCGGGAAATCAGCGCATGCTGCTGATCAAATGTAGCGCAAGCCATTAAGAAACGCGGTCAATGGTCGTAGGAGTGGTTGATGGGGCAGGCAAGCAGTCAGGCGGCAGAAGACGGTCACTCGAAGGCCAAGCCTATCGGGATGCTGGTTGCAGCGGTCGGAGTGGTGTACGGCGATATTGGTACCAGCCCGTTGTACACCCTCAAAGAGGTGTTTTCCGGCGGCTATGGTGTGCAGGTCAACCATGACGGTGTCTTCGGTATTTTGGCGCTGATCCTTTGGTCGCTGATCTGGGTGGTCTCGATCAAGTACGTGCTGTTTATCCTGCGCGCCGACAACGAAGGGGAGGGTGGCATCATGGCCCTGACCGCACTGGCCAGGCGTGCGGCGTCGCCTTATCCGAAGTTGCGTTCGGTGCTGGTGATCCTGGGGTTGATCGGTGCGGCACTGTTTTACGGCGATAGCATGATTACCCCGGCGATCTCGGTGCTATCCGCCGTAGAAGGGCTTGAGCTGGCATTCGACGGCCTGGAGCATTGGGTCGTGCCGCTGGCCTTGATTGTGCTGGTGCTGCTGTTTTTGATTCAGCGCCATGGCACGGCCAGTATCGGCAAGCTGTTCGGGCCAGTCATGGTGGTGTGGTTTGTGGTGCTGGGCGGCCTGGGGATCCACGGTATCGTTCAGCACCCTGAAGTGCTCAATGCGCTGAACCCGCTATGGGGCGTGCGGTTCTTTGTTTCTCACCCTGGCATGGGCGTTGCCATTCTGGGTGCCGTGGTGCTGGCGCTGACCGGCGCCGAGGCACTGTATGCCGATATGGGCCACTTTGGTCGCAAGCCGATTGCCCGGGCCTGGTTCATCCTGGTGTTGCCCGCGCTGGTGCTCAACTACTTTGGCCAGGGCGCCTTGCTGCTGGAAAATCCTGAGGCGGCGCGCAACCCGTTCTATCTGCTGGCGCCGGCCTGGGCGTTGATTCCTTTGGTCGGGCTGGCCACGCTGGCGACGGTGATTGCCTCCCAGGCCGTGATTTCCGGAGCCTTCTCCCTGACCCATCAGGCAATTCAGCTGGGTTATATCCCGCGCATGCATATCCAGCACACCTCAAGCGCCGAACAGGGCCAGATCTACATTGGCGCGGTGAACTGGTCGCTGATGGTCGGGGTGATTTTGCTGGTGCTGGGCTTTGAGTCTTCGGGTGCCCTGGCTTCGGCTTATGGGGTGGCGGTCACAGGGACCATGCTGATTACCAGTATTCTGGTGTCGGCAGTGATGTTGATGTTGTGGAAGTGGCCACCTGTTCTGGCCGTGCCTGTGTTGATCGGCTTTTTGCTGGTGGACGGTCTGTTCTTTATTGCCAACGTGCCGAAAATCTTCCAGGGCGGGGCATTTCCGGTGCTGGCGGGCATAGTGCTGTTTGTCCTGATGACCACCTGGCGCCGCGGCAAACAGCTGTTGGTGGACCGTCTTGACGAAAGCGCGCTGCCACTGCCGCTGTTTATCAGCAGCATCCGGGTACAGCCGCCGCATCGGGTGAAGGGGACGGCGGTGTTTCTGACCGCGCGCCCGGATGCCGTGCCTCATGCGCTGTTGCACAACTTGCTGCACAACCAGGTGCTGCACGAGCAGGTGGTATTGCTGACGGTGGTCAACGAAGACTCGCCGCGAGTGCCCGCTTCGCGACGGTTCGAGGTGGACGCCTATGGTGACGGGTTCTTCCGGGTGATCCTGCACTTTGGCTTTATGGATGAACCGGATGTGCCTGAGGCGCTGAAGCTGTGCCATCTTGATGAGCTGGATTTCAGCCCGATGCGCACCACTTACTTCCTTAGCCGTGAGACAGTGATTACCTCCAAACTGGTGGGTATGGCGCGTTGGCGTGAAGCCTTGTTCGCCTTTATGCTCAAGAATGCCAACAGCAACCTGCGCTTCTTCAAGCTGCCGGTTAACCGGGTGATTGAGCTGGGGACGCAGGTCGAGATGTAAACCCGTCCAGGCGCAATAAAAAAGCCCCGGCTCGCGAGAGTCGGGGCTTTTTTGGTTAAGCCGGGGCCTGTAACTGTGGGAGCGGGCTTGCTCGCGATGCAGGCGGCTCGGTGTATCTGGTAGATCGAGTCGTTGCTATCGCGGGCAAGCCCGCTCCCACAAAGGCTGACTTATTGGGCCGTCGCCTGATGTTTCTTGATCAGGTCCACCAGGCGCTGGGCGAGGGCCGGGTAATTCTCGTCGAAGTGATGGCCGCCGGGCAACTTGAGGCTTTCGCCGACCGCGGTCTTGGCAGTGCAGCCGCTTTCATCGACTTCTTCTGCGCCATAGATGCACACCACTTTACTGGCTGGCAGCTTGGACATTTCTTCGCCGGTATCCGCTTCTGCGCCAGCCTTGCCCAGCCAGCCATCGACATGGATCTCAAAACTGCCGCTGCGGGCAAAGGCCAGCAGCATGATCGAGTCGACACGCTTTTGCTCCGCTTCAGGCAGGCGGTTGTAGGTGGCCGGCAAAACATCTGCACCAAACGAATAGCCCACCAGTACAAAGCGCTGGGTGCCCCATTTTTGCCGGTAGTGCTGCATCAGCTCGGTGAGGTCGGTGGCGCTTTGCTCGGGGGTCTTGTGCTGCCAGTAGTAGCGCAGCATGTCGATGCCCACCACCGGGTAGCCGATCTTGGCCATCTCGCCCGCCACGTCACGGTCCAGATCCCGCCAGCCTCCATCACCGGAGAGGAACAGGGTCACGGTGCTGTTTTGCTGGCCGGCAGGTACTTCGACCACCGGCATGCTCAGCCCGCCGTTTTCATCGCCCACCAGGATTTTGCGCAGCTCGTTGCTCAGGACTTGTGGGTAGTGAATGTCGTAGTCGCTGATGCTGGTCTGCGCATTCGGTTGATCGCGTACAAAAGCCGCGCTCGGGTCATCAGGGTTGTCGTTCCAGGCCACCAGCCAGTTACCGTGGGTGGCAGTTTTCGGAACGGGCAGTGTGCAGCCGGGTTCTTCCAGCTTGAAACCCACCGATACGGCTTGCGCCTTGTCGTTGGTTTGCGCGGCCAGCCAGCGCCAGGCCAGAGTGGCCCCAGGGCCTATGCCGCTGACCAGGGTTGCAGGCCCCTTGAGCTGCTGTAGCGCGGTTTGCAGTGCTTGCTGTTGCAGGGTGCAGTCGTCCTTGGGCAGGATCACTTGCACCAGTTGCGCCTTGCCTGCGCGGCTCAGGGCCATGAGTTGCTTGTCGTTCAGGGCTTCTTCGGCCGGAGTGGCAATCACCACCCGGGCCTGGGCTCTCTGTCCGGGAGTGACCCTGGTCAGGGTCGAGCCATCGGTCTGGCCCAGGTGTTCAATCGTCGGTTCCGGAGCCGGGCGATTCCACCACCAATAGCCGCCTGCTGCCAGGGCGACCAGAACTATCAAGGCAAGCAACAAAAACCGCCAGGAACGATGTTTCATTAACGTTTCACCAATCCAGTCAAGCCGCCTGCAATCAGGGCGGCGGTATCAGCCAGTGCCACCAGCGGATCAAGTCCGGCGGGTACGGCCATATAACGAGGTTCCCAGTCGGGCTGGAATTTGTCTTTAAAGCGACGCAAACCCTGGAAGTTGTACAGGTGCTCGCCGCGCTGGAACAGCATCGAACCCAAACGTTGGGTCAAGGGTGCGCCGCGACGCGGTTGCAGGCCGGACAGAGGTACCATTCCCAGGCTGAAACGGGCGTATCCATGCTTTTTATAATGCTGAATCAGGCCGACCATCATGAATTCCATGGTCAGTTTCGGCGCGTCCGGGTGGGCACGCATCAGGTCGAGGCTCGACAGCTCATGGCTGTGGGTCTCAAGCAGGTTGGCAAAGGCCACCGGCTTGCCTTCAAAGCGAATGATCGCGATGCGAAAGTGCTTGATGTAGTCCTCGCTGAAGCGCCCGAGTGAGAAGCCTTTTTCCCGCACATTCTTGCCGGTGAGCCAGGCGTCGGAAATGACCTTGAGCTCATCCATTGGTGCCTCACCCGGTTCGTGGATTTCCAGTGATAGGCCGTCACGGGTGCCACGGTTCCAGGTGTAGCGCAGGTCCTTCATCTCTTTGCCCTTGGCTTCGAGATCAAAGCGGTGCAAGTCGACCCGGGCTTCTTCACCGAGCTTGATCGCGGTCAGGCCGATGTCCATATAGAACGGCAGGTTCTCGGCGCGTACCTGATAGAACACGGGGCGGGCATGGACGGTGTCGCACAGGTCGCGAAACTGCCAGATCAACTCGGCACGTTGCTGGGGCGGTCCGATCGGGTCGTACAGCGCCACCAGGCTGCGCCCGCGGCGAGCGTACATCAGGAAGGCGTTGTCGTCGGGGTGGAACAGCAAGGCCTTGTCGCCGGTCAGCGCGAGGCCGCCGTCGGGCTGGTCGGAGGCAAGGATGATCTTGCCGGCCTTTTCCAGTTCGGTGGCATCGGGCAGGTGGATCACCGGGCGGGCGGTGCGCAGCAACCAGGTCAGGGATACGACCACCAGCAGTACCGCGGCACCCAGCAGCGAGCGCAGGCCCCGTGGTGCGTCCGAGTCAAGGGTGAACTGCCACCACAGTTGATGGCTATAAGGAACGTCCTGATAGGCGAACAACAGCAACCAGATCGAGGCACCCAGTACGCAGACACTGGCCACCAGATATAGCGGTGAAAAGGGCAGTTCGGTCAGGCGGCTCGGGCGGTAGAAAGAGCGGCGGAACAGGCCCAGCAGGCTGGCGGTGAGAACCAGGATAGTGGCTTCCTCCCAGTCGAAGCCTTTCAGCAGGGACAGCACGGCGCCGACCAGCAACAGGATAGTGGTCAGCATCCAGGCGGCGGACAGGCGGCGGCGCAAGCCCTGGGCCAAAAGCAGGCAGAGCACGCCGATCAGGCTGGCGCCAAAGTGCGAAGCGTCGACCAGGCGATGGGGGATCAGAAAACCGATGTGTTCGAGGCGCGTGTCGATTTCCGGTGTAGCACCGGAGAACAGCAAAACCACGCCGGACATGAATACCAGCACGGCCAGTACCGGAGCGGCCAGGCCTGACGCAACCCGCAGGCTTTGGCGGGTGTGAATCAGGCGCTGAGCTTCGGTCATCAGCAGCATCAGGCAGGCAATCAGCAGCGGCAGAATCACATAGATCATGCGATACAGCAGCAGGGCTGCCGCCAATGGTGCGGCGCCGAGCTTGTCGGCGAAGGCTGCCAGCAAGATTGCCTCAAACACCCCGACACCGCCGGGGACGTGGCTGAGCACGCCGGCCGCCAGGGCCAGCAGGTAAACGAGCATAAATGCGCCGAAGGGCGGTGCTTCAGGCAACAGCAGATAGAGCACCGTGGCGGCGGCCGCGACGTCCAGAGCGGTAATGACCAGTTGCAGCAAGGTCAGGCGCGCACTTGGCAGGCGCAATGTGCGGCGGCCGGCCTTGACCAGCAGGTTGTCCGGGATCGGCTGCTCGGGCAGGCGTCGGCGGTAGATTCCTATTGCCAGCAAGGCAAACAGGGCCAGCACCGCAAAAGCGATAGCACCCAATATCCAGGCCGGGATATGCAGGGCGGCGGAGGCTGCGGGCAAATTGCTCAATGTGGCCAGTGCCGCCAGCGGTGGCAGGGCGCAGCCCAGCGATAGGCTAGCAAACAGAGTCATATGGGCGACTTCTGACGCCCCCGCGCCATACCGGGCATAAAGGCGATACCGCACAGAGCCGCCGGACAGCAGCGACAGGCCGATGGCATTGCCAATGGCAAAGGCGGTAAAGCCGCCCAGTGCCAGGGTTTTGGGTGGCAGTTTTACCCCCGCATAGCGGCTGGCTGACCACTCATAACCGAGCAGGATGATAAAACCCGCGGCAGTCGCAGCCACGGCACCGAAGAGGGCGGGCTTGGGAACTTCGAGGATCGAGTCATGCAGGGCGTACAGGTCAAGTTCGCTTAACAGATGGCGACACGCAATCAGTGCTATTGCAAATAACAGCAGCGTGAGCGCGAGCCCAATGGGCTGGCGATACTTGCTCAGCAAATCCAGCCAGCGCAAACGGGTCGCGGCTATGGGGTGGGCTGCTGTAACGGCTTCTTTGGGTTCTGGCGAGTTATCGGGCATCAATCACCTCGTGGATCGTGCGCGATAGGATGGAGGCATAGGCTCAAGTTACCAATCCTTTTGGTCAAAATATTTCTAAATGTGTTCAGCCGTTTGCCTGAGGTTCAGGATTGGTCTGAGAAAAAAGGGTAATTGTTGGCGGACAGCATAGATGAACGGACTTTCAGAAATATGACGTTTAATGTCAATAAACGCTTGCCCCTGACTTTTCGAGCGCGCACAAAAAAGGCCACTCTTTCGAGTAGCCTTTTTTGATGTTTGGTTGCGGGAGCCGGATTTGAACCGACGACCTTCGGGTTATGAGCCCGACGAGCTACCAGACTGCTCCATCCCGCGTCTGTGTGGTGGATTCTACAGCGAATCGTTAAGGTGTCAACCCTTAAATCACGTAACCGCTTGAAATACCCGGTTTTAATCCATTCTCTGCATTTGGCAGGAGGAGGGTAAAAACACCCGGGCACAAAAAAGGCCACTCTTTCGAGCAGCCTTTTAATGTTTGGTTGCGGGAGCCGGATTTGAACCGACGACCTTCGGGTTATGAGCCCGACGAGCTACCAGACTGCTCCATC
>NZ_WIWL01000227.1:0-19204 GCF_009600105.1 Pseudomonas sp. FSL R10-0056 | reverse complement strand
GCCCATCAAGCGGTCGGCCATGCGGGCATCGACCTTGGCCAGCTCTGGCACCGGAGGCTGATGGGACAGGCCTCCGGACGCCAGGAACAGCACGCGCAGGTCCAGTGATCTGGCCCACTGGCCGATGGCCTCGCCCAGCAGTCGTGCCCGCTTGAAACCGGGCAGGGGCACGGCTACCGAATTGATGAAGACCGGAATCACCGGGCAGGTGCGCAACCCGCCCAGCAACAGTTCCAGGGGTTGGGCAAAGGCATGATCGACTTGCATTCGGTAGGACACGGCGGTGTCGATACCAGCCTCCATGACGGCTTGGGCGCAGGCTTCGGCCAGGGCTTTGGGTACGTCGAGGGGGCCGGCTGCGGTGTCGAAATCGCCGATGGCATCGGCGGCCATGCCAATGCAAAAAGGCGGCATGACGTCGTAGAAAAAGCCGTTGTAGTGATCGGGCCCCAGGAGCACGATCAGTTGCGGATTGAAGCGGGCGATGCGTTCGCGGGCATTGCGGATCATGCAGTCCACTTCGGCCAGCACTTCGGGGGCCGGGTCGACGTAGCCCACCAGCGGCGTGTGTGACAAACAGTACAAATAGGCGCTCATCTCAAGCCACCTTGCTGACGGCTGGCGTCATCTGGATGTGTGGCTGCACGTTGAGCGCCAGGGCCAGCTCATTGCAGGCCTTGCCGAGCGTTTGCGGTGTGGCCAGCCCGGCGAGGAAGCGATCAGGGCGCAGCAGGGCAATGGACGATGAGCCGCGGGCGAACCACTCGCGCAGGCGGCCAGTGCTGTCGCCGACCCGAATCACGTCGTTGCCGGCGTCGCTCGGGGCCCTGAGCTGGACATCCGGCAGCACTTGAATAAACCGCGTGCCCAGGGTTTTCCATTGAGCAATCTGCGCCGTCGTAAGGCCCCAGGTCGGGTCGCAGCCCCAGGCGATAAAGGCGAAATTCTCGCCGATCACTTCATCGAGGAGCACGGTCGCACCGGCGTCGGTCAGTACCTTGGGCTGAATGAACATCTTGCCCACCGGCGAGCCTTTTTCGCTCGGCACGATCAGAGCGCCACGGCTGTATTGCGGCATGGGCTTGAAGCGCATCTCGACGAAATAGCGTTTGACCGGCGGCACATAGTTGAGCAGCCACGACACGCCATCGCGCAGGGTGCCCTGCCAGCGCTTGGGGGGGGCCAGTACGTGGCCGGCCAGTACCGAGAGGTCGATCATGGCCTTGGCGTGATCCCGGCGCTCCAGCTCATAGCTGTCGAGCAGGCGGTCATTGGCCAGGCCCTTGATCACCAGTGACAGTTTCCAGGCCAGGTTGGAGGCATCGCGCATGCCGCTGTTGTAACCCTGGCCCTGCCAGACTGGCATGATATGCGCGGCATCCCCGGCCAGCAGTACCCGGCCCTGACGGAAGCGGCCTGCGAGGCGGGCGTTGTGGGTATAGACGCGGCTGCGAATCAGCTCGATGCGATCCGGGTCCGGCAGCACTTTGGCCAGCAGCTTGCGCATGTTTTCGGGCTTGCTCAGCTCGGCCTCGGTCTCACCGGGCATTACCATAAACTCAAAGCGGCGCACCCCGTGGGGCAGGGCGGCGGACACGTAGGGGCGCACCGGGTCGCAGCACAGGTACACATGGGGTGTGCTCAGGGGGTCGTTGGCGATATCCACGACGATCCACTGATTGGGCGCAGTCTTGCCTTCAAAACTGATGCCAAGGCTGCGCCGCACCAGGCTGTTGCCGCCATCGCAGCCAATCAGGTACTTGGCCTGCAGGCGTTCGCTGCGACCCTCGGCGTTTTTCAGTGTGAGTTGCACACCGCTGTCGCTTTGCTCGAAGCCTTCGAGTTCGCGACCGAACAGTACCTTGACGTTGTCAAAGCGTTGCAGGCCTTCGAACAGCACGCGATCAGCCAGCGGCTGAATAAAGGCGTTACGGCGGGACCAGCCAAACTCATCGGTCTTGGGCTGGATGTCTGCAAAGCAGCGACCTTTGGGCGTCATGAAACGCATCGCATGCCAGGGCGTGGTGTGCGGCAGCACGTTATCGGCAAGGCCGACGGCCTGGAATGTGCGCAGGCTTTCGTCGTCCAGGCCAATGGCGCGCGGGTAGTCGATCAGGCTGTCGAGCTTTTCCACCAAGGTGACGTTTACACCACATTGGCCCAGGTAATTGGCGATCATCAGCCCGACAGGACCCGCTCCGACAATGGCGATATCGGTGCTCAGGTCCAAGGTGGAAGCAGTGGGTGCAGAACTCATGGGTATCTCCGTACAGCGCTTTTTTTTGGATTTCTTGTTGGGCGCAGTATGGAAATCGCGAAGCTGGTGAACAACGAGAACCCTTGCTAGGGTGCACTCAGTGCACATCGTTGATTTACCGATAAAAATAATGGGAAACACATGAGCGAAACCGAATACAAGGCCGTGCGGGGCCTAATGCGCGGGTTGTTACTGATCAACGGTCTCAACCGTTTTGACGGGGGCGCCAGTACGGCTCAGTTGGCCGAGCAGAGCGGTTTGCACCGTACTACCGTGCGTCGTTTACTGGAGACGTTGCAGGCCGAAGGCTACGTGCGCCGCAGTGAATCGGATGACAGCTACCGGTTGACCCTGAAGGTGCGTGAGCTGAGCGAAGGCTTTCGCGATGAACAGTGGATTTCTTCGATTGCTGCGCCCTTGCTGGGTCAATTGCTCCAGCAAGTGGCCTGGCCCACCGACCTGTGCACCCTGGATGGCGACGCGATGGTGATTCGCGAAACCACTCACCGTTTCAGTCGCCTGTCGTTTCACCGTTCGATGGTGGGGCGCCGCTTGCCCTTGCTGATGACCGCGACCGGGCGGGCATACTTTGCGTTTTGCCCGCCGGCCGAGCGGGAAGAATTGATCGAGTTGATGATCAGTCGGGACGACTCGCAGTCGGCGTTGGCGGCGGATCGCCGATTCGTCGAGCGACTGGTGGAGCACACACGCAGCAAGGGCTATGGCGAAAACAACGCGCACTGGGGAGAAGAGCGCAAGATCGCGGCGATTGCGATCCCGGTGATGCATGAGGAGCGGGTGATGGGTTGCCTGAACCTGGTGTATATCGCCAAGGCCATGCCGGTCGAGGAAGCTGCACGGCGGTTCTTACCGGCGATGCAGGAGGTGGTGGAAAAGATTCAGGTCGGGTTGGTTCAATAGCCTTCTCAGGCTCATATGATTTTCACGGGGTTAAGGCACAGGACATGTGAACAGTGCCAAACCTGTGAGAGCAGGTTTGCCTTCGATGCAGACGCACGGTGCGGCAGGCAAACTGCGGTGCTGCCATCGCGAGCAAGCCCGCTCCCACAAGTGGCTTGCTCCTGGCTCACGGTTGTTGCGCCAACAGCGTGAAGGCTCTGGGAGTGTGAACAGTGCCAAACCTGTGGGAGCTGGCTTGCCTGCGATGCAGACGCCTCGGTGCGGCAGGTAAACTGCGGTGCTGCCATCGCGAGCAAGCCCGCTCCCACAAAGGGGGTGCGTGTGGCTAAAGGCGCTGCCAGAGCGCTTCTGCCTGGGGGTTGCGGTTGTCCCGCCAGCGCACCAGGATCACTTCCAGATGGTCGGACTCCATGTCCGGGTACACGCGCACCAGTTCACCGCGCTCAATCAGCGGCGCCACCATGCTGTGGGGCATGCACGCCACCCCCTGGCCACTGGCGACCATCGGTTTGAGTGCCTCGGACACCGTGGCCTCGAATACCTGCAGCAAACGCTGAGGCTGGGGGTGACGGTTGATCTGGGTACGCGACAGTTCATGCAATTGCGCACTGCGCGAATAGCTGAGCAGCGGGATCGGTTCGTCGGTCTGGCTGCAATGCGCCGCCAGTTGCGGAGTGGCCACCCAGTACAGCTCGTCATGACCCAGGGACTTGACCTCGAACTCGCTCTGGCGCGAGTAGGGTGCGGTCTTGGTGTCGCGATAGAACAGGATGAAGTCGCAGCGCCCGGACATCAGCGCCATGTAGTAGTCGTCGGTGCTGCGATAGCCCGTGTCGATACGGGTGAACAGCGGCGCCTGCGGGCTGTTCAACTGGCTGATCCAGCCCGGGAAAAAGTTGCACGCCAGGGTATGCAGCGAGGCAAAGGTCAGCGGCCGGTTGAGCACTTTGACGCTTTGCTCGCAGTCGCGGGCCATGCGTACCAGCTCAACGGCATTGGGCAGCAGCGCTTCGCCAGCAGCGGTCAGGCGCACCGGGTTGCGCTCGCGGTCGATCAGGGTCGCGCCCAGGTGGGCTTCCAGCAATTGAATGCGTCGGCTCAGCGCCGATTGCGATGAGTTGCGCATGCTGGCCGCGGCCGTGAACTTGCCGGTATCGGCCAGGGCGAGAAAATCTTCGTACCAGTCAATGTTCATAGACTTATTCCAATATTCGATAGCCCGTCCAGCATAGTGGATCAATTGCCGCTATCCGCGCCATGCCGCCGTCTTTATTGTGCACCTAAACCGCCACCTGCCGTTGGATTGTGGTTGACAGGCATAACAAGAAGAATTTTAAAAGGGCAATGATATGCACAAATTGAATAGGGCCAAGCTTTTGCTGGGGGCTCCGCTGTTGGCCCTGCTGTTGACCGGTGCCCAGGCTGCCCAGGCAGGTGTGCTGGACAAGGTCAAGGCCCATGGCAGCGTGCGCTGCGGGGTCGCAGGTGACAAGCCGGGGTTTTCGCTGATCGATGACAAGGGCCGCTGGACCGGTATGGACGTAGACCTGTGCCGCGCTGTGGCCGCTGCGGTGCTGGGGGATGCAGACAAGGTCGAGTACCTGACCACCACCGCCAAAAACCGCTTTACCGCCCTGGCTTCCGGGGAGATCGACATTCTGTCCCGTGCCGCTTCCTGGACCGCTGAACGCATAGCCAACCTGGGCGTGGACTTCACCACGGTCTGGTTCTACGACGGCCAGGGCTTTATGACCCACGCTGCCGACGGCATCGAGAAACTCACCGACCTGGACGGTGCCACTTTCTGCCTGTCACCGGGCACCACCTCCGAGCAAAACCTGGAAGACTATTTTGGCCGCCGTGGCCTGACTTACAAAACCGTGGTCATCGAAAAAAGCCCCGAACTCTACGCTGCCTTCCAGCGCGGGCGCTGTAACGCCATTTCCAATGACTCTTCGGGGCTGGCGGCGCGTTTGGCGCTGATGAACAACCCCAAGGACTATGCGTTGCTGCCCGAGGTGATTTCCAAGGAGCCGTTGGGGGCCTTTGTCGCACAGGGTGATACGGTCTGGCGCAATATTGTGACCTGGACCGCCTATGCCCTGATGACCGGCGAAGAACTGGGCGTGACCTCGGATAACGTCGACGAGTTGCGTGGCAACAAGAGCGCATCCACCGATATCGCCCGTTTGCTGGGCACTGAAGGCACCATCGGCAAGTCCTTTGGCCTGGACAGTGACTGGGCCTATCGCGCCCTCAAGCAAGTCGGCAACTACGCGCAAATCTACGACCGTAACCTCGGCCAGCAGACGGCATTGAACATCCCGCGCGGCCTCAACCGCAGCTGGAAAGACCATGGCCTGATGTACGCGCCGCCGATTCGCTGAGGGGATTTCTGTGATGTCGACCCATCGTTCGCCCAATCTGCGCCTGTCGAGCGTGCTGCAGCAGGGGCTGGTACTGGCTCTGGTTGCCGCGGTGTTTTATCTGCTCTCCAGCAACGCCGCGCTGAACTTGAAGAACCTCAATATCGCCTCGGGATTCGGTTTTCTGTCCCAGCGCGCAGGCTATGACATCAGCTTCTCGCTGATTGATTACACCCCGGATGCGACCTATGCCCGCGCCTATCTGGTGGGCTTGCTCAACACGCTGCTGGTGTCGGTGCTGAGCATTGTGCTGGCGACCCTGCTGGGAGGTGCGCTGGGCATGGCGCGCGTCTCGGACAACTGGCTGATCAAGCGCCTGAGCGGCACCTGCATCGAATTTTTGCGCAATGTGCCGCTGGTGGTGCATCTGGTCTGGTGGTACGGCCTGGTGCTGGCGCTGCCCGGGGTCAAGCACTCGGCCTCGCTGTTTGGCGTGGTGTTTCTGAACAACAACGGCCTCACTCTGCCCTGGCTCGAACAGGGCAGTGTGGTCGGCTGGGGGCTTTTCCTCATGCTGCTGGGCACGTTGCTGGCTTATGTGTTTTGTCGCTTGAAGGAAGCCCGCGGGCCGTGGCGCGGTTTTGCTTCCAGGCGCTGGCCCGCGCTGTTGGCCGGGGCTGTGCTGCTGCCCGTGCTGGTGTATGCCTTGAGTGATGCCCATGTGCAATGGGAAGTACCGGTGCAGCGCGGTTTCGGTTTCAAGGGCGGAATCACCCTGGTGCCGGAGATGCTTGCGTTATGCCTGGCCTTGTCGTTCTACAGCGCCAGTTATATCGCCGAGATTGTGCGTGGCGCGATTGAGTCGGTACACCGCGGCCAGTACGAAGCGGCCAGGGCGCTCGGCTTCAAATCCGGTTCCACAATGCGCCAGTTGATCGTACCCCAGGCCATCTACCCGATGATCCCGCAGATCACCAACACGTACCTGAATATCGTCAAGAACTCTTCACTGGGGGTGGTCATCGGTTTTATGGAACTGGTGTCGTCCACCGGCGGAACAACCCTGAACCAGACCGGCCAGGCCATTGAATGCATCGCGCTGGTGATGGGCACTTACTGCCTGATCAGCCTGGTGATCTCCCTGGGGATGAACATCTACAACCACCGTATCGGCCAGAGGGGGCACTGAACATGACCGCAATGAATCAGGCACTGGCAGTCCCGCTGGCACCGCCGCGCTTGCCCTGGGTACAGCGCGCCGCAGCCTGGAGCCGCAGCCAGTTGTTCCCCAGCGTGGGCCACAGCCTGCTGACCCTGGGCGTGCTGGCGCTGCTGTGCTGGTGCATTCCTGCTGCGCTGAGCTGGCTGGTATTCGATGCCACCTTCATCGGCAGCAGTGCCAAAGACTGCAACCCCGGCGGCGCCTGCTGGTTGCCGATTACCCAACGCTGGAACCTGTTTGTGTACGGCTTCTATCCGCAAGCAGAACAGTGGCGGGTAAGCCTGGCGCTGGTGCTGGCAGGGGCGGCGTTTGTCTTGCTGTTTTTCAAGCGCCTGGACCGTCGCCTGCTGCTGGCGTATCTGGCGTTGCTGCCGATCGTGATGTGGTGGCTGCTCAAGGGCGGTGCCGGTTTGCCCGAGGTGTCTTCGACCAAGTTCGCCGGGATGCTGGTGACAGTATTTCTGGGCACCGCCGGGATGATTTTCGCGCTGCCGCTGGGGATTTTGCTGGCGCTGGGCCGACGTTCGAAACTGCCGGTGGTGCGCATGCTTTGCGTGCTCTATATCGAGCTGGTGCGCTCGGTGCCGGTGATTTCGCTGCTGTTTATGGCTTCGCTGATGATTCAGCTGTTCCTGCCGCCGGATTCGGCCTTCGACATCCTCTTGCGGGTGCAACTGGTGCTGATCCTGTTTACCGCCGCCTATATGGCTGAAACCCTGCGCGGCGGTTTGCAGAACCTGCCCAGGGGCCAATACGAGGCGGCCATGGCGCTGGGTTTTGGTTACTGGAAAACCATGGGCCAGATCATTTTGCCGCAAGTGCTCAAGCAATCCATTGCGCCCTTGCTCACGCAGTTTATCGGCCTGTTCAAAGAGACCACGCTGGTGATGATCGTCGGCGTACTGGACATCGTCGGTATCGCCATGAGCACCGCCGTCGCCCCGGAATGGGTTGAGTACGGCCACGAAATCTACGTCTTCCTGGCGATCTACTTCTTCGTCATCTGTTTTGCACTGTCGCGCTATGCCCGACACCTTGAACAACGTATGGAGCAAAGCCGCTCATGATCAGCAAACCCAAGGCTGATGCCGCCGCAATGGTACGCATCGAACAATTGAACAAGTGGTTCGGCAATGCCCATGTGCTGAAAAACATCTCGCTGAATGTCCATGCCGGGGAAAAAGTAGTGATCTGCGGGCCTTCGGGCTCCGGCAAGTCAACTCTGATCCGCTGCATCAACCAGCTGGAACAACACCAGCAGGGCCTGGTTGTCGTGCTGGGCGAGGAACTTGACGGCAACCTCAAGGGGCTTGAGCGCATCCGCCGCCAGGTGGGCATGTGCTTCCAGCACTTCAACCTGTTCCCGCACCTCACGGTGCTGAAAAACTGCACGTTACCGCAGACTTCCAACCTGGGCGTGCCCGAGGCTGAGGCCATTGAACGAGCGCTGGGCTTGCTGGACAAGGTCAAGATGCGCGACCACGCCAACAAGTTTCCGTCGCAGTTATCCGGTGGCCAGCAGCAACGAATCGCCATAGCCCGGGCGCTGTGCATGCAACCCAAGGTCATGCTGTTTGACGAGCCGACCTCGGCCCTGGACCCGGAAATGATCGCTGAAGTGCTGGACGTCATGACCGGCCTGGCCCAGGAAGGCATGACCATGATCTGCGTGACCCACGAAATGGGTTTTGCACGCAAGGTAGCCGACCGCATTGTCTTTATGGATCAGGGTGAAATCATTGAAGAGGCCCCCCCGGAGCGGTTTTTCTCAGCCCCTGAATCACCTCGAACCCAACGTTTTTTGAGCCAGATCATCAATCACGGAGTGCATGCCCAATGACCCAATCCATTGCGATGGCCTTGCATGGCGGTGCCGGTGTGCTGATGCCCGGTGTTTTGACCCGCGAAGACGAACAGGCGATCCACGCAGCACTGCTGCAGGCGCTCAAGGCGGGTGTCGATGTCCTGGAAAAGGGCGGCAGCAGTCTGGATGCGGTACAGGCCAGTGTGGTTGAGCTTGAAGAGTGCCCCTGGTTCAACGCCGGCAAAGGCGCGGTGTTTACCCACAGCGGTGACCACGAACTGGACGCCGCGATCATGAACGGGGCCAACCTGGAAGCCGGAGCCGTAGCCGGCGTGCATCATGTGCGCAACCCGATATGCGGTGCGCGGGCGGTGCTGGAGCATAGTGAGCATGTGCTGCTGGCCGGTGCCGGGGCAGACTTGTTCCTGTCCGAACAGGCGGGTCTCGAACATGTTAGCAATGACTGGTACGACACGCCTTTGCGTCGTCGCCAGTGGGCTGCGCAACAGCAGCAACCGGAGACGGTGTTGCTGGAGCCGGGAGGTGTGGAGAAAAAATTCGGCACTGTGGGGGCTGTCGCCCTGGACCGTCACGGCCATGTAGCAGCAGCCACCTCCACCGGGGGCATCACCAACAAACGCTACGGCCGGGTGGGTGACTCGCCACTGATTGGCTCCGGCACCTGGGCGGATGACCGCAGCGCGGCGATTTCGGCGACTGGCCACGGCGAGTTCTTTATGCGCACCGTGGTGGCGCACAATATTGCATCGCGCATTCGCCTGGTGGGTTCGAGCCTGGCAGACGCCTGCGAGCAAGTTGTGCAGGGCGAGCTCAAGGAGCTGGGTGGTAACGGCGGCGTGGTCGCCGTGACACCGGGCGGCGAGACCGTGCTGAGCTTTAATACGCCGGGCATGTACCGCGCCTGGCTGGATACTGACGGCGGCCTGCACACCGCCATTTATGCCGAGGACGACTGCCTGCATCGACTTTGAGTGAATTGACCCGCGGGGCGGCTGGAGATTAGTCTCGATCTCCTTTCGCCCCGTGGAATGCATCGATGATCACCTGCTACCTGCGTTACGTGATTGACCCTTACCAACTGGCCGAATTCGAGGCCTATGCCAAAGTCTGGATCCCGCTGGTAGCCAAATTTGGCGGCCAGCATCACGGTTACTTCCTGCCCTCGGAAGGTGCCAATAACATTGCTCTGGCCATGTTTACCTTCCCCAGCCTCGCGGCCTATGAAGACTACCGCGAACGCTCAAAAACGGATGCCGAATGCATTGCCGCGTTCAAACTGGCTGAAGATAATCGCTGTATCCTGAGTTACGAGCGCAGCTTTTTCAGGCCGGTTTTCGACTAACCCCCACTTCTTCAAAGAGGCATGCCCCTATGGCAACTGCATCCGCATTTATTGATATTCCCGCTTCACCCGATCAGGTCTGGCAATTGATCGGTGGTTTCAACTCGCTGCCGGACTGGTTGCCCCTGGTTGCCGTCAGCGAAGCTGGCGAAGGCGGGCGCTTGCGCCATCTGCAGACCGTGGATGGCACGGTGATCGTTGAGCGCCTGCAAACGTTCGACAATGCCGGCAAGACCTACAGCTACTCCATTGTTGAGGCGCCGTTCCCGGTGACCGACTACCTGGCGACTTTGCGCGTTGAAGCGCTGGGCGACGGCGCCCGTGTTACCTGGTCGGGGCAGTTCACCCCGGCAGGTGTAAGCACTGAAGCTGCCGAAGAGCTGTTTACCGGGGTCTATCAGGGTGGGCTGGCGGCGCTGAGCGGCAATTTCGCAGGCTGATTTGTTGTGGGAGCGGGCTTGCCCGCGATGGTATCGACGCGGTTCGACGGGCACACCGCAGCGCCTGAATCGCAGGCAAGCCAGCTCCCACAGGGCATGTTGTGCTCACATAAATGAGGTTTGCCTGATCATTATTGTGGGAGCGAGCCTGCTCGCGAAGGTATCGATGCGGTCTACCAACTGAACCGCGTCGCCTGAATCGCTCGAGCCCAGTTCCCACATTAAATGCAAGCGCAAAAGTGGGTTGAAAATACCCGTTATCCGTGCCGTGATGGCCATTTCAAATCAACTAAATCTTAAAAAGTGTGGCTATTTAATGACTTAGGTCAGTATTGCCTTGAAATAAAATGTGCAGAATCACTTGTTACTGATTGTTACGATAGGGTAAGATCGCCCTGCGTTCACCTACCACGGTTTATGCATTTTTAAGCCCCAAGTTTCCATCAGCTACTTGGGCTTTTTTTTGCCTGAAATTTGATGTCGGATCCAATTTTCGGGCAAGAAAAAGGCGCCAATCGCTGGCGCCTTGTGGCAGTTGCCACGCTCTAATAGGCGACTCAGCGCACCAGGCAGGGCTTTTTGTTGTCGTATTTCCAGCCGGGAATCATGTACTGCATGGCCACGCTGTCATCCCGGGCACCCAGGCCCATGCCTTTATACAGTTCGTGAGCCTTGGCCACGGCGTCCATGTCGATGTCCACGCCCAAGCCAGGCTTTGTCGGAACCTTGATATGGCCGTCGACAATTTTCAGCGGTTCACGGGTCAGGCGCTGGCCGTCCTGCCAGATCCAGTGGGTATCAATGGCGGTGATGTCCCCCGGCGCTGCAGCCGCAACCTGGGTGAACATGGCCAGGGAAATGTCGAAGTGGTTATTGGAATGCGAGCCCCAGGTCAGGCCCCATTCGTGGCACATCTGCGCAACGCGTACCGAGCCCTGCAGGGTCCAGAAGTGCGGGTCGGCCAATGGGATGTCCACGGCCTGCGATTGAATCGCATGGCCCATTTCGCGCCAGTCGGTGGCAATCATGTTGGTGGCGGTGCGCAGGCCCGTGGCGCGGCGGAACTCGGCCATGACTTCACGCCCCGAATAGCCGTTTTCGGCGCCGCAAGGGTCTTCGGCATAGGCCAGTACCCGGTGCTGGTCGCGACACAGGGCGATGGCTTCCTTGAGAGACCAGGCTCCATTAGGGTCCAGAGTGATGCGGGCATCGGGGAAACGCTCGGCCAGTGCAGTGACCGCTTCGATTTCTTCGCCGCCGCGCAGCACGCCGCCCTTGAGCTTGAAGTCGTTGAAGCCGTAACGGGCTTGTGCCGCTTCCGCCAGGCGCACGATGGCCTGTGGGGTAAGGGCTTGTTCATGGCGCAGGCGTGTCCAGTCATCGCCATCCGCTTCACTGCGGTAGGCCAGATCGGTGTGTTGACGGTCGCCAATATAGAACAGATAGCCGAGCATCTTCACGGCATCCCGTTGCTGGCCTTCACCGAGCAAGGCGGCTACCGGCACGTGCAGAAATTGACCGAGCAAGTCGAGCAGGGCGGCTTCCATTGCCGTCACGGCGTGGATGGTGATGCGCAGGTCGAAGGTTTGCAGGCCGCGCCCCGCCGAATCCCGTGCGGCGAAGGTGCTGCGCATGGCGTTGAGGACAGCCTGGTAATTGCCGATGGGCTGGCCAATCACCAGGCTACGGGCGTCTTCCAGGGTTTCGCGGATGCGTTCGCCACCGGGCACTTCACCCACGCCGGTATTGCCGCTGCTGTCCTTGAGGATAACGATATTGCGGGTAAAGAAGGGGCCGTGGGCGCCGCTCAGGTTGAGCAGCATGCTGTCATGGCCCGCCACCGGGATCACCTGCAGGCTGGTCACGATCGGAGCTTGGCTGGCGTGGTGTTGATGGTCGGCATTCATGGTCTGGTCCTTGTCAGGCAGTTTGCAGGGCGGTGGGGGTCACGGCCGTGGGTGTGGGTTTGGTTTTGGCAAAGAACACAATGAGTGCCGCAATGATCGACGTGCCGGCCAGGCCATAGAGCCCGCCCCGGATCGAGCCTGTGGTTTGTTCCAGAAACCCGAAGGTGGTGGGGGCGACGAAGCCGCCGAGGTTGCCGATGGAATTGATCAAGGCAATGACTGCCGCCGCGATACGTGCATCCAGGTAGCCTTGGGGAATGGGCCAGAACAGCGCCGAGGCCGACTTGAAGCCGATGGCGGCAAAGCAGATGGCGATAAACGCAAAGATCGGCCCGCCGGTGGTGGACATAAACATGCCGATGGCGGCAATCACCAGGGCGGCCGCCACCCAGGCCTGCTGGAACCTGAATTTGCTGGCCAGCGAGGCAAAGGCATACATGGCAATGATTGAAATCAGCCACGGGATCGAGTTGTAGAAGCCCACCTGGATATCGCTCAGGTCACCCATTTTTTTGATGATGCTCGGTAGCCAGAACGTGGCCGCGTAAATGGTCAACTGGATACAGAAGTAAATCGCGCAGAACAGCATGATCTGGCGGTCCTTGAGCAGCATGCCCAGGGTCGGCTTGACGGTGTTGGCGGCATCGCGTTCACGCTGTTCGCGGTCAATTTCGTTAACCAGCGCATCTTGCTCTGCAAGGCTGAGCCATTTGGCGTCATGGGGTTTTGAGTCCAGCCAGAACCACACAAACACGCATAGCACCACCTAGGCCATGCCTTCGATGATGTACATCCACTGCCAGCCGTGCAGTCCCATGCCGGTGATTTGCAGCAGCAGGCCGCTCAGTGGTCCCGAGATCAGCGAGGCCAGTGCCGAGCCGCTGAGGAAGATGGCAATCGCCTTGCCGCGTTCGGCGCCCGGCAGCCAGCGGGTGAAGTAATAGATCACGCCCGGGAAGAAGCCCGCTTCGGCGACGCCAAGCAGAAAACGCAGAATATAGAAGTGGGTTTCGTTCTGGATAAAGGCCATCAGGGTGGCGGTGATACCCCAGGTGAACATGATTCGGGTGAGCCAGATGCGGGCGCCAACTTTTTGCAGCAGCATATTGGACGGCACTTCAAACAGTGCGTAGCCAATGAAAAACAGCCCGGCACCGAAACCATAGGCGGCGGCACCAATGCCCAGATCGTGCTCCATGTGGCTGCGTACGAAGCCGATGTTTACCCGGTCGATGTAGTTGACGATAAACATGATGACGAAAAGTGGCAGTACATGCCTCTTCACTTTTTGGATCGCACGCGCCAGGACGGGGTCGTTGGCGTGTGCAGCAGACGGATTGCTGGAAGTGTTCACAATTCAAAGCCCCACTGATTATTTTTATGCGGGTTGTGTGTGCTGCAGATGGCTCTGCAGTTGCCAGACATCATACGAGTTGGTTTTTTCCCTAGCAATGCCATGAAACAAACGAAAAAGTTATAAAAGATGCAGCTTTAGATACCTTTTGTGAGGTTTTATCGCTGTTTAGAGCATTTTGAAGCCAGAGGTCAGGTTCGGAAACGTATCTGCCTGCGGGGCTGAGTTCGTTCAAAACCCAAGGTTTTCTGAGATTTATATAACTTGTCATACATGTTGGGGTGCTAGTATCAAGCGGTCTTGTACGAATGGATTTGCCCCATGCATGACCCCCAGAGTGCGCCGCTGCGCAAGCGTTCACCGGGCCTTGCCCACGACATCGTGGCCGAGCTGACCCAGCGAATTTTGCTGGGCCAACTGGCGCCCGGCGAGAAGCTGCCTTCCGAGTCGGCCATCGTGCGCGAGCACGGTGTAAGCCGCACGGTGGTGCGTGAAGCGATTTCAAAATTGCAGGCATCCGGGCTGGTCGAAACCCGTCACGGCATTGGTACCTTCGTGCTTGAGCGCGATCCGCGCCAGGGTATCCACCTGAGCCGTGATACCGCAGCCAGCGTGCGCGGTATCGTCGAATTGCGCCTGGGCCTGGAGACCCAGGCTGCGGCGCTGGCCGCGAGGCGGCGCACGGAGGAGCAACTGCTGCAGATGCGCCAGGCGCTGGATGACCATCAACGCTCACTGGCCAACAACGACAGTAGCGTCGAGCCGGACCTGCGTTTCCACCAGTTGATCGCTCAGGCCACGGGCAACGCTTATTTCACCGATATCATTGCCCAGTTGGGGCGTTCGGTGATTCCGCGTACCCGGATCAATAGTGAAGAGCGCGGTGATGCCGATCTCAAGCAGTTGGGGCAAATGGCTGTGCTGGAACATGAGGCGATCTTGCGCGCGATCCGCCGTCAGGACCCCGACGCCGCCCGCGCTGCCATGCTGCTGCATTTGAGCAACAGCCTGGAGCGCATGGCGGGGGGGTGAGGGCTGTCACTTCAACGCTATATCCTCAGGATTGATCTGTTTCCAGGCTTGCAGCACCACCTGCGCTTTGGGCTCCTGGCCGCTGTCGAGGTAGAACTGGATCAACGCCAATCGGGCATCGCGAAACGCCGGCTGGCGTTTGAGCAGTTCTTCCATTTGCGCGCAGGCCTGTTCGAGCTGACCGCTCTGGTGCAGGGCCACCGCCAGCACATAGCGGTACTGGCTGTTGTCCGGTTCCAGTTTTACGGCCTGCTGCAAAGCTTTCATCGCTTGTTCGGGCTGGCCACCGCGAATCAATGCCAGCCCCAGGCTGTGTTGCAACAACGCTGCCTGCGGTTGTGCCTTGATCGCGTCGTTGAGCAGGGTCGAGGCCTCGGCACTGCGCCCACTGGCTTCCAGCCATTGGGCCAGAGTGACCAGCGCCGGGTAGAAGTCCGGGTCGCGCAGCAGGGCGGCGCGCAGTCTGGCCTCGACCTCGGCATTGCGCCCGCTGGCCTGATACAGCATGGCCAGGTTGAGGTTGGACTCGGCCCGTTCGGCCAGGCTCAGCTGCACGCTTTCGTATTCACCGATGGCCTTGTCCCACGCCACTTGATTCGTGCCCAGGCCATTGCGCGCGGCGATGATGCGCACTGCACGCACGCTGTCACTCAACAATGGGCTGAGCAACGCGACCCGCTCTGCCGGAGGCAAGAAAGCGCTCACTGCCCGCACCGCGCTTTCACGCACTTGCGGGGCAGGGTGGTTGAGGTCCTTGCTGGCCAGCTGCAGTGCGGATTCGCTGGGGTAGTTGGCCAGTTCAGCCAACAACGTGGCGCGTTGAATCGCTGGCAGGTTGCTGCGCCGCAATTGCTCGTAGAGCGCCTGCGCAGCACCCGGCCGGCCGCCGCGGATCAGCCACAGGCTTTCATCGTACCGGGCTGCTTGCGGTGCATCGTGGGCGGTCCAGAGCTTGAACTGCTCCGTCACCCTGTCACCGGCCTTGCCCTGATGGCAGCCCAGGCAGGCATCCGTTGTGCCCAGGGCTTTGGCCCGCACCGGGTTGGGGATGCTGAAGCTGTGGTCATGGCGATAGTCGTTGCCCATGTAGAACTTGCCGGGCATATGGCAATCCACACATTGCGAGCCCGGTTGGCCTTCGGCATGGCGATGGTGGTCGATGGCGTCATAGTTCTTCGCGTGCAGGCCCTTGCCATCAATCCCGGCAATGGCTGCTTTGCCGGCCGTGTTGTGGCATGGAAGGGCACAGTGCATTGCCCGCTGCCTTGAGTTCGGTGCTGTGGGGGTTGTGGCAGTTGCTGCAACGCACGCCCTTGTCGAACATCTTGCTTTGCAGGAACGAGCCGTGTTCGAACACCTCGTCCTTGATCTTGCCGTCCAGTGCGTACAGCTCGCGGGTCAGTACGCTGGGCAGGTAGTCGTCCATCAGCCGCTTGCCCACGGTAAAGCCATCGCTCAGCGGGGCGCGGCGGGCATGGCAGCGGGCGCAGGTTTCGAGTTCTACCGTGGCGTCCTTGCTTTTAAGGTCGACGTCAAAGCCGCTGTGGGGCAACGGGTTGTTTTCCGTGACAGCGCGCAGATGGCTGGACGCCGGGCCGTGACAGGCCTGGCAACCGACGCCGAGACTGTTCCATTGGCTGTTGAAGCTGTTGCTGGCGGCATCAAAGTTACGTTTGTAGCCGGTGGTGTGACATTCGACGCACATAAAGTTGGCGTTCTGGTTCGGTTTGCTCCAATGCAGCGGGTTCTTGAAGCTCACCCCCTGGCCTGGGTACAGATGGAACCAGCGGTGTTTTTCGGTATCCCAGGCCACCCCCAGGGCTTGCAGTCTGCCGTCGCCAACTTCGATCAAATACTGCTGCAACGGCGCAATGCCGAAGGTGTAAGCGACCTTGAAGTCGGCGGGTTTGCCATCCAGCCCCGGCGTATTGACCCAGAACTCGTCGCCCTGGCGAAAAAACCGGCTGTTTTCGCCTTCGCCCTTGAACGTGGCATTGCTGAAGTCGGCCAGTACGGTCTGCGGCGCGGCCACCTGCATGGCCAGTTGATGATGAGAGCCTTGCCAGTCCTTGACCTGGGCGTCGTGACAGCCCTGGCACTGTTGCTCGTCGACCATCTGCGCCGGGGCGACGGGCTCGGCCACCGCAGCCGTGGCCAGCACCTTGGGCTCATACACCGGCGCCGGGCGGTTGAGATAAAACCATAACCCGCCCAGCACCACCAGCAACACGGCTGCGCTTACGGGTAACAGGTAACGGCTCATCAGGGTGGGGCGCGAATCAGGTGGGTTTGCAGCTTTTATAGTTTTAGTTTTGGGCATTGCGACTTCCGTATCCAAAAGGCTCTAGCGTTCACCGACAAACCAGCGGTAATAGGGGTTGGCGCCATCGCCACGCATTACTTCACGGATATCCCGGCTCCAAGCCTCGCGGTCGCCATCATAGGCATGCAGGCTGGAACGGTAAAACTGCATCAGGCGTTGCTGTTGGCTGTGCATGCGCTCGACAAACTCCGGGGCGGCGTTGAGCAACGGTATCGGTTGGCGCAGATCGAGCAGCGCCGGCAGCACCCGGCTGATTTCTTTGCTGCGCACCCACGGAGCGTACTCGATACGCGGTTGGTCGTCCGTGACGGCCGGCGCATCTGCAGCAAAGCGCACCAGCCCTTCACGGTCGGTCACCCAGGTTGCCAGCAGTGCCGCTGGCGAAGCGACGCCCACATCCTGCAGGGCGTTGCGTACACCCGGTTGCCCGAAACGGGCGCTGATGCGCGCGGCATCCAGTTCAATGGGCTGCAATGAACCCACCAGCAGCATTTCGTGAAACTCGCTGGTCCATAGCGTGGCGTAAGGGAACACGTCGAGAAAACTGCGCACCAGCGAACGCGAGTCGTCGATATTCTGCGTCGGCAACGGCAGCCATTGCGCAACTATCCCTTGCGGGTGCAGGCGCTGTGCAGCCAGTTGATAGAAGTCCCGCGAGTACAGATTGACTACGCCGGCGGCGGAGGGCGGTGGTGGTTCGAGGGTGATCAGGTCATAGCGCTGTTCGCTGCGCAGAAGTTCCTGGCGACCGTCGCGCAAACGCACCTGCAAGCCGGGGTTGGAAGCCGCAGCGAAGTTGCCTTTGAACAGGGTTGAAGCTTTGACCACCGCGGGCAGCAGCTCGGCCACCACCCGTTGCTCCAGTCCCGGATAACTGAGCAGGGCCCCGGCAGTGATCCCGGTGCCAAAGCCGATCACCAGCGCCGAGCGTGGTTCGCCGTTGTGGATCAACAGCGGCAACAGGGCCTGGATACGCATGTAGCGCAGCGACGGCATGGCATCACCGGTGTTGGACACGCCCTGGATATACAGGCGGTGGAAGCTGCGTTCACCCTTGCCCTGGGCCACGACGGCGACGGTGCCGCCGCGACCTTCCTGGTAAAACACCAGCTCACCGTTACGGGCTCCGGGCAGCAGTTCGGCGAGGCGCTCAACCGGCGTTAAGACGGCTACCAGCAGCGCTGCCAGGCTGAACGCAACGACTGCCTGGCGATGGCCTTTCTTGACCCGGTGCCCCTGCTGTGCCGCGATCAAACCTACTGCAGCGGCGATGACTGCCAGCATGCCGAGCGTATGTACCAGCCCCAGCCAGGGGATCAGGACAAAACCGCAGAGGGCAACGCCGACGATCCCGCCCAGCGTGTTGAACGCCACGACTGCACCGACATCCCGCCCGACCCGGCCGGGGCCGACGCACAGGCGCAGGGCTATCGGGAACGCTGCGCCCAACAGCAACGTAGGGATAAACACAATGCTCAGTGCGGCCACTGCGAAGCGGGCGCTCATGCCCAGCAACACACTGCCACCCAAGGCCAGTGCCGCAGTCTCTGCCTGGGTTTGCAGCAGGATCAGCCAGCGTCCGAGCAGGGCAACTTCCAGCAGGGCAACCAGTCCGGCCCCGGCAATCAGCAAGGCAAACACACCCCAGGGATCGCGTAGCCGATCAACCCGGCGCGCCATCAGGCTGCTGCCGATAAACAGTCCGGTCAGGTAAGTGGCCAGCACCACGGCAAAGAAGTAGGTACGGGTGCTCATGAACTGAACGATCGATTGCGACCAGACCACTTCGTAGCCCAGTGCCACACCGCCCGCGATGGCATACAGGGCCATGGCCAGCCCGGCCGGTTTGTGTGCCGCGCTGGTCGCCACCGGATCGGCGACAATGGTGTGCTGCCCGCGTTGCAACCACAGGGCACCCGCGGCGGCAATCAGGTTGAGTGTGGCGGCTACAACGGCACTGGCGAAAACACCGAGGCTGGCAATCAGGATAAATGCGGTCAGCAGAGTGCCGACAATCGCCCCGCCGGTATTGGCGGCATACAGGCGGCCACCGGCCTGGCCCAGATGTTGCGGCTCGGATGCCAGTGCGCGTATCAGCACTGGCAGCGTGCCGCCCATCAAGAGGGCGGGCAGCCCCACCAGCAGCAATGGCAGCAACCAGGCGGGCAGGCCGATCCGTTGTTCGAGCCAGGCAAATGGCACCGCGGCCATACCC
>NZ_WIWL01000226.1:0-120030 GCF_009600105.1 Pseudomonas sp. FSL R10-0056 | reverse complement strand
GCACCGGGGCGCTGAGCGTGCTCGACCGGGGTGGCAACGTGCTGATGGCGCAGCGTCCGGAAGGCGTTGGCCCGCACAACCTGCTGGCGAGCCAGCGCAAGGCGTATACCGCGCTGTCGACCAAAACCCCGACCCGCCTGTTTGCCGAGCGTGCACGTAACAACCCCGAGGCCGCCAATCTCAACGCCATTGCCGAGCTGTTGCTGCTGGGCGGCGGTGTGCCGTTGTTCGCCGAAGGTGAACTGGTGGGCGCGCTGGGCGTGGCCGGGGCGGGCGGTGCTGAGCAGGACGAAGCCTGCGCGATCAAGGCTGCCGGGCAAGTTGGCCTGACCATTCAACGTTGATCAGATTTTAACCACTGAGGACTTACCATGAAATCGTTGCGAATCACCCTGGCGGCTTTAAGCCTGAGCGCTGTGTCGAGCCTGGCGCTGGCTGCCGGCAATCCGTTGAGCGTGCATGTGCTGAATCTTGAAAACGGTCTGCCGTCCCCGGGGGTCAATGTGACCCTGGAAAAGCATGTGGGCAAGGATTGGCAGCCGCTGGCGCAAGGCGTGACCAATGAGCAGGGACGTATTGGCGAGTTGTTCCCGGGCAAGCAGGCGTTCGAGGCGGGGGAGTACCGGGTGGTATTCAAGACCGGCGATTATTTCAAGAAGGCAGGGCGTGACACGTTCTTCCCGGAAATCCCGGTGATTTTTGAAGTGAAGAATGTGGATCAGCATTACCACATCCCGTTGTTGCTCAGCCCTTATGGTTTTTCGACATATCGCGGGTCGTAGTCCTGCGAAACCATTTGTGGGAGCGGGCTTGCTCGCGATGAGATCGCTGCGGATTAACTGTCAGACCGCAGCGCCTGAATCGCGAGCAAGCCCGCTCCCACAGGGTTACCCACAGCGCTGCGCAAGCACCATCAAATTGCGCGGCGTCAGCTGGCTGTCGCAGAACTCGCCAACCTGCACTGCATAGCCGTTCTCCTCCAGGTAGAGCGCCCGATCGAGCACCAACCACAGCTCCAGCGGGCGGCGAAACAGCCCGCGCACCAATTCCAGGTTGCGCACCTGCGCCAACCTCTCCCAGCCTGCGGCTTCCAGCGCCGGCCAGTCTTCTTCGCCACTTGTGGATAAGTTCTTCAGCGCCGCCAAGTCCGAGCAGTACTCGGCAAACGGCTTGTTCAGCCAACTGCTGGGCAGCGAGGGTGTGGATAAGTACTCATCACACTGACGGCGCTGGCGCTGCCACAGATCAAAACCCAAGCGCCGTGCCATCGACTGGTCACGCTGAAGGCGCACGCGGGTGCCGGCGGTCACGGTTTCGCTCATGGGCAGGCTCAGGTCCTCCAGTGACAGTTGCAGGGAAGATGCCTTGGCGGCTGTGGATAACGCTTGATAGTGCGACCCGCCGATGCGGTTGTAGCAGCAGGGGGATACGGCAAGTTGTGCACAACCCGCCGCGCTGGCCAGTTGCAGCAGGCGCACATGCAAATCGCCGCAGGCGTGCAGCGCCACGGGTGTCATTTGGGGTGTGAGCTGCCGGGCTGCTGCTTCAGCGAGCACATCTTGCTGAACATGACGGGCCGCCAGTTGATGACGCTGGCTCAGGTGTTGGCCGGATTCGATCAATGCCGGATCATATTCCAGGCACGTCAGTTGTTGCCCGGCACTTAACAGCCGGCGCCCCAAATGCCCCTTGCCCGCACACCAGTCCAGCCAGTGGGTTGGCGCTTGTGCAAAGGTCAGGCTCTGGGCGAAGGCCTCGATCTGTTGCCATTTGCGCCCGGGTACATCCACTTGTAAGCGCGGGTTTACGGGCGCAAGGGCTTGGGCCGCTAGTCGTGGCACTGCGCTCAGGGCAAGGGAAGTCGCCGCCAGTTCAGGGAACGGCGCAGGGGCGGGCAGGTGTTGGGGGTGGTTGTGGCTGGCTTCGGCGTCTTGCAGCGAACGCTGGCGCAACCACTGCGCCAGTTTCGGGTTTTGCGCTTCCCACGGCACGTTCAACTGAGTGAAGGGCCGTGGGCGCCAGAGGTGCTGGTGGTTTTGCAGAAACCCGTCCAGCGCCTCGAAGCGGGCAAGCAGGTCAGCGCCCTTGGCAGGCATCGACGCGCAACCAGCGCTCCAGCAGTTTGAAGCCCTGGATCAGCACAAACGACATGACCAGGTAAATTGCCCCGGCAGCCAGGAACATGTCCACGGTCTGGTAGTTGCGGGCAATGATGGTGCGGGTCATGCCAGTCAGTTCCAGCAGGGTCACGGTACTCGCCAGCGAGCTGGCTTTGAGCATCAGGATCACTTCGTTGCTGTAGGCCGGCAGACCGATGCGTGCAGCGCGTGGCAGGACGATATGCACCAGGGTCTTGAAACGCGACATGCCCAGGGCCCGCGCTGCCTCGATTTCACCTGGCGGGATGGCCTGGATCGCGCCGCGCAGGATCTCGGCAATGTAGGCAGCGGTGTGCAGGGTCATGGTGATGATCGCGCACCAGAACGGGCTGCGCAGGTACGGCCACAACGCGCTATCACGCACCACATCGAACTGCGCCAGGCCGTAATAGACCAGAAACAGCTGGATCAGCAACGGCGTGCCGCGGAAGAAAAAGATGTAGGCGTAGGGCAGTGAGCGCACATACCAGAGCTTGGATGAGCGGGCGATGCCCAACGGGATGGCCACGATCAGACCGGCGATCACCGAGATGGCGGTCAGCTCCAGGGTCAGGGTCGCACCCTGCATCAGCTTGGGCAGCCACTTGAGGATTACTTCCCACTCCATTACGTCCTCCTCACGAAGCCGCGCGCTGCGCGTTTTTCAAGCACGTGCATGGTGCCCATGGCCAGTACGGTAAGGCCCAGGTACATCACGGCTGCCACCATGTAGAAGGTGAACGGGTGTTTGGCGAAGGTCACGGCGTTTTGCGCCTGACGCATGATTTCTTCAAGGCCGATGACCGACACCAGCGCGGTGTCCTTCATCAGGATCATGAACAGGTTACCCAGGCCGGGCAGGGCAATACGCCACATTTGCGGCAGCACCAGCTTGGTGAAAATCCGCGGTTTGGACAAGCCCAGTGCCATGCCCGCTTCGCGGTGGCCCTTGGGAATGGCCAGGATGGCACCGCGGAACACTTCGGTGGCATAGGCACCAAAGCACAGGCCCAGCGCGAGTACACCTGCCGCAAAGGCGCTGAGGGTGAGGTCGGGCATGCCGATGTATTCGCCGATGGTGCGCACCAGGTTCACGCTGCCAAAGTAGATCAGCAACACCCAGAGCAGTTCGGGCACGCCGCGAACCAGGGTCGAATAGGCGCCGCCCAACCATCTAAGCGGTTTGAAGGGGGAGGTCTTGGCCAAGGCACCGAGCAATCCGAGCACCAGGCCCAGACACAGCGCGGTAAGTGCCAGTTTGACGGTCATCAGCGCGCCAGCGGCAAGCGCCGGGCCGAATCCGTATAAATCGATAGTCATGGGGTAGGCAGGCTTTGCTAGGGACCGGCGCGCCTACAGGCGCACCGGTCAGGCAGGTCAGTAGATGCTGAACGGGAAGTACTTGTCGTTGATCTTCTTGTACGTGCCGTCTTCAACGATTTGCTTGAGGGCCAGGTTCAGCTTGGCACGCAGTTCGTTGTCGCCTTTGCGCAGGGCGATGCCGACCTTGTCGTCTTCGTTGACCGGTTCACCCTTGAACTCGTATGCCTGGCCAGCCGGGCTTTTCAGCCAGTCGTAGTTGGCGTACTTGTCAGCCAGCAGCGCGTCTACACGGCCCGAAGTCAGGTCGAGGTAGGCGTTTTCCTGAGTGTCGTACAGGGAGATGGTGGCGTCGGTACCCAGGTTGTCATCCAGCCAGGTCGCAGCCTGGGTTGAACGCTGAGTGCCCAGGGCCTTGCCCTTGAGGGACGCGAGGTCGGTTTTGAAGTCGACTTTTTTCGGCGCGATGAACTGCTGCTTGTTGGAGTAGTACGGGTCGGTGAAGTCCACCGCCTGCTTGCGTTCGTCAGTGATCGACAGCGACGACACGATGAAATCGTACTTTTTGGCGTTCAGTGCCGGGATGATGCCGTCCCAGTCGGAGGTGACGATTTCACACTCGGCTTTCATCTTGGCGCACAGGGCCATGGCGATATCCGGGTCGAAGCCCACGACTTCACCACTGGCGTTCTTGTTGTTGAACGGTGGGTAAGCGCCCTCAATGCCGACTTTGTACTTGTCTGCAGCCAAGGCGTTGGCGCTGAAAACCAGTGTGGCGGCAGCGGCCATGAGAAGCTTTTTATAGTTCTGCATTCGTGTTGCTCCGTTAGCGGTTGCTGGACATGAATTGTTTACAGCGCGCCGAAACCGGGTTGTCGAACACCTGTTCTGGCGACCCTTGCTCTTCGATCAGGCCCTGGTGCAAAAACACTACTTCGGTGGACACCTGACGGGCAAAGCCCATTTCGTGGGTGACCAACAGCATAGTGCGACCTTCTTCGGCGAGTGCGCGGATCACACTAAGTACTTCTTGAACCATTTCCGGGTCAAGTGCCGATGTCGGTTCATCGAACAGAATCACTTTGGGCTGCATGGCCAGGGTGCGGGCAATCGCTGCGCGTTGCTGCTGGCCACCGGACAATTCGGACGGATAGGCATGGCGTTTTTCGGCAATGCCGACTTTGGCCAGCAATGCTTCGGCCACTTCGATGGCCTCGGCCTTGCTTTGCCCCAGTACGCGACGTGGCGCCTCGATAATGTTGTCGAGGATGGTCATGTGCGGCCACAGGTTAAAGTTTTGAAACACAAAACCCAGTTCGCTGCGCATGCGGTTGATCTGCTTGCCGTCGGCCGCGATCAGTTCGCCATTTTTGGCTTTCTTGAGTTTGAGCTCTTCCCCGGCGACCACGATCTGGCCTTCGTGGGGGTTTTCCAGAAGGTTGATGCAGCGCAGCAGAGTGGACTTGCCGGAACCGGAAGAACCCAGGATCGAGATCACGTCGCCGTCGCGTGCGGTCAGCGAGATACCCTTGAGTACCTCAAGCTCGCCGTAGCGTTTGTGCAAGTTGCGGATTTCAAGCGCGGGCGTGGCCAAAGCCATGTGCGTTCCTCTTTGTGTTCGGGTGCGATCCTGCTGTTGGGCGGCCTTCCTGGCGCAGGCCAAGCTAGCATAGGGTTGCAGAGGCAACCAGCCGCCCTGAAGACACAAAAGGCGCGAGGGTGGCAGTTTGTCGCATCGCTACAGCAGAGTGTCGCGCCGACAACAACCGACCCTGTAATTCGCCGTTCGGCCAGACAGGTGTCGCTTAAAAAAGGTCGCGATGTTGCCAGCTTTGGCCCGGTGTTGGAAGCGCGAACCTACTAAAGGTTAAAGATGTGCACTGCTTTTGGGCCATATGGGGTGTTTTGGGTATTTTTGGTGCGTCGAGACCCTTGTAGCTGAGTGTTTCGGTAACGACTTGGCGAAATGCCATTGCGCTCAATGGCTTGCAATGTCTGTTGCAAATCGTTGCAGCCCGCGGAAACCGTGCATATGTCACATTCTGGCTCAGTTATTGCGTCAAGGATTCTAAACGCCCCGTTGGTTACTTTTTACGAAAGTCAACGCGGGTGCTCGGAATGGCTTCAATGAAAGGTAGTCCCAATGAGCAATACGCAATCCTCTAGCGGCCTGGAACAAGGGCTCAAACCACGGCATGTGACCATGCTGTCGATTGCCGGTGTTATCGGCGCCGGTTTGTTTGTCGGTTCCGGACACGCGATTGCCCAAGCGGGCCCTGCCGTGTTGCTGGCTTATGCCGCAGCAGGCACCTTGGTCGTGCTGGTGATGCGCATGCTGGCCGAAATGGCCGTTGCCTCACCTGATACCGGTTCGTTCTCCACTTACGCCGACCGTGCCATCGGGCATTGGGCTGGTTTTACCATTGGCTGGCTGTACTGGTGGTTCTGGGTCCTGGTGATCCCGCTGGAAGCTGTCGCCGCAGGTACCATCCTGCATGCCTGGTTCCCGGGTACGGCGATCTGGGTGTTTACCCTGGTCATCACCCTGTTGCTGACCGCCACCAACCTGTTCAGCGTCAAGAACTACGGTGAGTTCGAGTTCTGGTTTGCGCTGGTCAAGGTGCTGGCGATTATTGGCTTTATCATTTTGGGTCTGCTGGCCATCTTCGGCTATCTGCCTACCAGTCAGGTCAGCGGTGTCGCGCATCTGTCCGATACCATCGGCTTTATGCCCAATGGCATGGGCGCTGTTCTGGCTGCCATGCTGACCACCATGTTCTCGTTCATGGGCACTGAAATTGTCACCATCGCGGCGGCGGAATCCAAAGATCCGAGCAAGCAGATCACCAAGGCCACCAATTCGGTGATCTGGCGTATTGGCCTGTTCTATCTGGTATCGATTTTCATCGTTGTGGCCCTGGTGCCGTGGAACGACCCGAGCCTGGCGCAGTTGGGTTCCTACCAGACCGTACTTGATCGCATGGGCATCCCGAATGCCAAGCTGATCGTTGATATCGTGGTACTGATCGCCGTAACCAGCTGCCTGAACTCGGCGCTCTACACCTCTTCGCGCATGCTCTACTCCCTGAGCAAACGTGGTGATGCACCGGCTGCGGCCAAGCGCACCAATGCTGCGGGCACGCCTTACTGGGCGGTGATGATGTCCACGGGTGCAGCTTTTGTAGCGGTATTTGCCAACTATGTGGCGCCGGCTGCCGTGTTCGAGTTCCTGCTGGCCAGCTCTGGCGCGATCGCGCTGCTGGTGTATCTGGTGATTGCCGTGTCGCAACTGCGCATGCGCCAGAAGCGTACGGCCCTGGGCGAGAACATCTCGTTCAAGATGTGGCTGTTCCCGGGCCTGACCTATGCGGTAATCGTCTTTATCGTGGCTATTCTGACGGTCATGCTGTTCCAGGAAGCGCATCGCGTTGAAATCATGGCGACCGGTATGCTGAGCATTCTGGTGGTGGTGGCAGGCCTGCTGGTGGCACGCCGTCGTCGCATTGAGAAGTTGGGGGCACCGGTACTCAACTGAGGCCAGGACGGTTCTCGCGGTTGAATACCCAGAAAAGCCGTCATCCTTCGGGATGGCGGTTTTTTTGTGCCTGTAAGGGGGGCAATTTGCGACCGCTGATCACTATCTGGCGGTTTTTTCCCATTCAGTGGGAATCGAATTTCAGCTAATGGGAAACACCGTGCACCATGCAGGCAAGAGCATGGGGCCGATAATGAACTACAACACGCCAACTGATCGCTTGCTGCAAATCCTCGTCAGCCTGGGGCAATCCGCCGAGGCGATCTCCGCCAAGGCGCTTTCCGAGCAACTGGGGCAACCGCTGAGCAGCACCTATCGCCACCTCAACACCCTGTTGCGTTGGGGCCTGGCCGAAGAGAACGGCCAGGGCCGCTATCTGCCAGGGCCAGCCTGTTTGCAGCTGGCGAAAAAATTTGACCGCGAAGCGGTTCTGGTAACGCTGGCCAAACCTGAACTCAAGCGTCTGGCCGAGCAAAGCCAGGAGAGCGTGGCCTTGATGGTGCCGAGCAACGGTCAGGCGATTTGCATTGAGCTGGTCGACAGCCCGCAGCCGCTGCGCTGCTGTTACCAGAAGGGGCTGGCCCAGCCGCTGCTGGTCGGCGCTTCTGCGCGGGTGCTGCTGGCGTATATGGATGAAGCGCACAGTGTGTCGGCGCTTCTGGCGCAAGGCGTCGAGCCTGAAGAAGTTGCCACCTATCAGCGCAGCTTTGCCCAAATCCGTGCTGCCGGTTATGCCGTGAGTGTGAGTGAGATCGACGACGGTATCTGGGGCATCAGCGCGCCGTTGCTCGACAGCCGCAATCGCCTGCAAGGCGCCATCAGCCTTATGGCCCCGGCTACCAGGGCACACACCCGCAGTGAACGCCTGATCCGCTGGACCCAGGACGTTGCCCTGCGCCTGAGCGCCCGGCTC
This sequence comes from Pseudomonas sp. FSL R10-0056, assembly GCF_009600105.1. Taxonomy (NCBI): domain Bacteria; kingdom Pseudomonadati; phylum Pseudomonadota; class Gammaproteobacteria; order Pseudomonadales; family Pseudomonadaceae; genus Pseudomonas; species Pseudomonas sp. FSL R10-0056. The sequence goes on along the minus strand of NZ_WIWL01000226.1, from coordinate 112,124 downwards.
GACTGAACTTGACTGGAGTTTCAAACATGACGGTTGTACCCGACATGTCCTTGTGGACAGGCCGTATTGATGCCGCTGAAGGGCAGGGCGCGTTGCGCTGGCATCAATGGGTCAAGCCTGTGGCCGATGGCCTGCCAGCGGGGGCTGCATTGATTGGTTTGGCCAGCGATGAAGGGGTCAGGCGCAATCAGGGCCGTACCGGTGCCCGCAAGGGGCCGGTGGCCTTGCGCAAGGCCTTGGCCAATCTGGCATGGCACGGTCACGCGCCGCTGTACGACGCCGGTGATGTGAGCTGCGCGGGCGATGATCTGGAGGGCGCGCAGCAAGGCTATGGCCAACAGGTCAGCCATTTGCTCGACCAGGGGCATTTACCGCTGGGCCTGGGTGGCGGGCACGAAATCGCCTTTGCCAGTTTCAGTGGTCTGGTTGATCACTTGCGCCGCAAGCACCCGCAGCCACGCATTGGCATTCTCAATTTCGATGCGCATTTCGATTTGCGCCACGCCGAACAAAGCAGCTCAGGCACACCCTTCCGGCAGATTGCCGAGGCTTGCCAGCGTTTCGATATGCCGTTCACCTATTGCTGCCTGGGTATCAGCCAGTTGAACAATACCCAGGCCCTGTTTGAACAGGCCGGGCGCCTGAATGTGCGTTACCGCCTCGACCGGCAAATAAACAGCTGGGACATCCCCGCCTGCGAAGCGTTGATCGATGATTTTCTGCAAGACGTCGATCACCTCTACATGACCCTTTGCCTCGATGTCCTGCCCGCCAGCCAGGCCCCCGGCGTCAGTGCGCCGTCTGCCCATGGGGTGGACATGCAGATCGTCGAGCACCTGGTACGCCACGCCAAAGCCAGCGGCAAATTGCGCATGGCCGACATCGCCGAGCTCAACCCGAGCCTGGACATCGACAACCGAACCGCCCGCATTGGCGCGCGTCTGCTCGCCAGCCTGATTGATTAAGTTTTGCGCAAATCCCTGAAACCGCTTGTTGAATCATAAGAAAAAGAGAAATTCGCCATGCTGACATTCGAACTGGATGCGCTGAGCACCCTTGCTCTCGCGTTGCTCCTGCTGGGCCTGGGTGCCCAACTGAAAAAGCGCAGCTACTGGCTGCGTCAATTGTGTGTTCCTGCACCGGTCATCGGTGGTTTTGGGTTTGCCTTGGTGATCTGGTTATTACGGGATCAGCAACTGCTCAACCTGAGCCTCGACACCAGCCTGCAAACCCCGCTGATGGTGGCGTTCTTCACCACCGTGGGTTTGGGTGGCAGCCTGGGGTTGTTGCGCAAGGGCGGCAAGCTGCTGTTTATCTACCTGGGCGCGTGCTGGGGCCTGGCGCTGGTGCAAAACGTGGTGGGAGTGAGTGTGGCCAAGCTGCTGGGCATCGACCCGCTGCTGGGGATCATGGCCGGGGCGGTGTCACTGGAGGGCGGCTTTGGTGCGGCGGCAGCCTTTGGGCCGATTGCTGAAAACCTGGGGGCGGTCGGGGCTACGACTGCCGCGCTCGCCGCTGCAACCTTTGGCATGGTGGCCGGCGGTTTGCTCGGCAGCCCGCTGGCGCGCTGGTTGATCGAGCGCAACAAACTGGTGGTCAAGGCCGAAGCCGCGGGCAGTCTCAAGGCGTTCGAAGACGTGGTCCACACCCCTGTGGCCGCGCTGGATGCCGCAACCCTGCTGCGTTTGCTGACCTGCATTGTGGTGATTATGGTGCTGGGGTTCTGGCTGGGCTCCAGCTTGCAGCAGCAACTGGGTATCGTCTTGCCGAGCTATGTGGGGGCCATGTTCGTCGCGATCATCCTGCGCAACCTCAATGACCGGGCCCAACTGATCGAGGTGCCCGACCATGCCGTCAGCACTATCGGTGATGTGTGCCTGGGCATGTTCCTGACCATGGCCATGATGAGCTTGAAGTTCTGGGAGCTGGAGAAGCTCGGCTTGCCGTTGCTGGTGATTCTGGTGGTGCAGGTGGTGATCATGATCCTGCTGTGCGTGTTCGTCCTGTTCCGCCTGTTTGGCCGCAACTACGACGCCGCGGTCTTGTGCGCTGGTTTCATGGGGCACGGGCTGGGCGCGACGCCCAATGCCGTGGCCAATATGGGGGCCATCTGCGATCACTACAAAGTCTTCTCGTACAAGGCCTTTATCATCGTGCCGCTGTGTGGGGCGGTGCTGATCGATATCGTGGCGATCCCGATGATCACCTGGTTTATCAACGCCTTCAGCTGACGGGTTGAATGTAAAACGGCCGCTCTCCCGTCAAGGAGGCGGCCGTTTTTATGCATCATTCAGGTGTGATAGCTGCAGGGCATTGTGCTGTTAACCATCAGACCATTCTTGGGACCGTGAAGCGAAACTCGCTGCCTTCTCCCGGTGTACTTTCGGCCAGTAGCTGGCCGCCATGGGCCTTGATGATGCCCTGGGAAATGTACAGCCCCAGGCCCGTGCCCAGCGCGTTGCCTTCTTTAGCCGTCCAGTAGCGGTCGAAGATATGTGGCAGCTGCTCGGGGGCTATGCCCTTGCCCGAATCTCGCACGCTGAACACGATATCGTCCCCGTTGGACATGGCTGCTACGCCGATCTTGCCCTGTGCGGGGGTGAACTTGATCGCATTGCCGATCAGGTTGGAAAGCACCTGGAACAGGCGTTCGGGGTCGGCGCTGATTTTCAGGTCGGGCTCGGCGTGGAAAGTCAGTTCCACGGCCTTGTCCAGCGCCAGCGGCGCGAGCAACGACAGTGCCTCTTCAAAAATCTGGCTGACTTCCAGTGGCTGCGGGCTGATGGTGTAGCGACCGGCTTCGATTTTCGAGGTGTCGAGCAAATCGTCGAGCAGCACGTTCATGCGGCTGCTGGCCTGCTGCATGGTGTCGATGGCCGAGGTGATGCGTCGCGATGTGTGCGGGCCGTCGCTACTGAAGGCCTTTTGCATCATGCCGCAGAGCATCGAGATGATGGTCATGGGGTTGCGCAGGTCGTGGGAGACCACCGCCACCAGCTCGTCGCGTGCGCGCACGGCCTGTTGCTCGCGCAGCACCTGGCGCGACAGGTCGTTTTCCAGGGCCGAGCGGCGCAGGTCATTGGCAGCAAACAGATCGCCGTGGCTCCATTTGCTGGAGATGCCGTCCATCTCGACTTTCCAGATTTCGAACGAGGTGCGCGGGCTCAGGCGCAGGCCGTTGCTGCCGGCTTCCAGGTTCAGCGGTTTATTGGGATCGCCGCTCCACTGGATGCTTTCTTTGACTTCGCGGCGAAACCACAGCACGGCGTTGTCCACGGGCTTGGGCAGGGTCATGGCCAGCAGGCCGCTGGCGATGTCCTTGTACTGTGCTGCCGGGGCGTGCAGGGTGCTGAGGTTGTGGCTGGAGAAGACTGGCTGGCCGCTGTCCTTGAACCATTGGTACAGCGCGCGAGTGTCTTCCGGGGAGGGGCACTGACCATAACGGTGCAGCACCTTGTCTTCCAGAATCGCCACACCGCTGGCGCCAGTCAGATCCATCAAGGCTTCGGGCATTTGTGCCAGGCCTTCAAACACGGCTGCGGTGCTTTGCACCATGGCGGCGTTGAGGCGCACCAGGGCATCCATCTTGGCTTCGCGCTGACGGCTGATTTCCAGGGTTTGCAGGGCGCTGATCTGCAGGGACAGCACCTGACCGATGGTCTGGCAGGCCATGCGCAGTTCATGGGGGACATGCAGCGTCTGGCGATGCCCGCAACTGATGAGTCCCCACAGGCGCTCGCCATCCATCAGCGAGATGCTCATGGACGACAGCACGCCCATGTTCTTCATGTACTGGCAGTGAATCGGAGACACGCTGCGCAATACGGCCCCGCTCAGATCCAGTGCCTCGCCGGTGTCCGGGCGCAATGTGGGAATCAGCGGTACGGGTTGGTAATCGGCGTTCGGAATAATGCGCAGCCAGTGGGTGCGGTACAGCTCGCGGGCTTGTTCAGGGATGTCGGAGGCAGGGAAAAACATGCCGTTGAACAATTCCAACGCTGGCGAGGAGGCTTCCGCGATGACCTGGCCGTGGCCTTCATCCTGAAAACGGTAGATCAGAACCCGGTCGTAGCCCGTCAGTGCCTGGATCTCGCGCACGCAGATTTCATACAGTGCGGTGAGGGTCTTGGCCCCTTGCAGGCGTTGCAGCATACGGCTCAGGTTGCGCACCTTGCCCATGGTGCTGTGAATTTCTGAGTCATCGGGTTTGAGTTCCAGCTCCAGAACCAGAATGCCCTGGTCACGGTGCAGCAGGCCTTCGTATTCACGCCCCAGCAGGTTCAGGGCCAAAGGCGGAGCATCGGCCAGGGTGGTGTAGACGGCGGCCTGCTGCACTGCGTTGGCGGCTTCGGAGCCGCTGAGGGCGGCCAGTGGCAGGCCCAGCAGTGATTCGGCACTGACGCCGAACAGGGTCAGCACATTGGCACTGACCTGCTGGATCTGCAGCCCCGGCTCCGTCAGTGTCACGAGCAGGCCGTGGGGCTGGATCGCCCCGGGAAAGCGAATGGGTTCATCAGCACAATTGGCCAGCAAGCGTTCAAAGGCTTGAGGGTCCTGTGGGGTCATAATAAAACCTCCTGACGTTCGAGCCAGTGCTCGAAACAGCTAAATGTTGAGCTGGCAGCCTGTACGGCCTGGTCTCGCGCTTGGGCGTCCAGGGGCACGCTGCCCAGAAACTCCAGGAATGCCTTCCATTGCCGCCCGGTGGCCTCGCCGTACACGTAAAGGAAAGCGCAGCCGTTGTGTCCCTCCAGGCCCAGTCGTTGCGACATCTGCTTGCGCAGCACGTTGCCGCCCAGAGTGGCGCCTTCCAGCACATACAACACACCCAGTACGCAGGCGGGGCTGTGCAATGCCGGAAGGGTTTCGCACAGTGCAAGCGACTGGATGCTGACCCCCAGGGCCTGCAGATCCCGACGCAGCGCGGGTGTTTTGAGTCGTGCCTGCAGGTCGAAACCGTGGGTCATCCAGGGGCTGTGTTGCAGTCGCTCCTCCAGCTCGTGATAGAAGCCGTAGTAAGCGCTCAACAGGCGCGTGTAGCCTTCAAGGTCGAGTGTATTGCTGAAGAACGGCAGGCGTTTTTCAAGGGCTACATGGCGTGTATGAGTGCCAGCGCGTAGCTCGTGCAGAACGGGCGATACCGCTGATAAAGGTTGGTCTTCTGACATGCCTTGTAAGACGGCTCTCTGTGTGGCGCGTGAATTAGGCGCTCATAACTGTAGGAGGCCATGGTAATAAAAAAGTGCAATTATTTTGCTACAAAACCGGGCAGAACAGTGGTTGTTTGAGTGCGCACAGGCTCGACTTCTCTCCGTAGCAGGATGCTTATTGGGTAGGCTCAATTCGTGACGCGCTGCGTCACAGCTTCGAAGGTTTGCAATGGCGAGGATGTGTATCGCAGGTTGGATACATTTAGGCCATTCCCGAATTCCGCTCTCTTGGCTTAGATCGGGGTTGGTTTTTCGTGGGAAGCGTCTTAAATGTAAAGATGAAAATTACCGGTTCAATGTGAGGTGCTTATGCTCGAATTACGCCCCAATTGCGAATGCTGTGATTGCGATTTGCCGCCAGATTCAGCACAAGCGCGGATTTGCTCATTCGAGTGCACCTTTTGTGCGACATGTACGGAGCAGCATCTAGGTGGTCTTTGCCCCAATTGCGGGGGCGAGCTGTTGGTCCGGCCGCGTAGACCGGTGAGCAAGTTGGCGAGCAATCCGCCGTCCAGTGAGCGGGTGTACAAACCTGAAGGCTGTGCTGCGCGTTGATTTTAAAGCCCCTCACCCTGGCTCTCTCCCGAGGGAGAGGGTGCTTTTACAGAGACTGTCTGCCCCGGGACATCCCCGTTCAATTCCCCGCGTTGCAACCACTGCAAGGCAATCGGCCATAGGCTGTCCTGAAAGCGACTATGGAAAAACGCGAAATGACCTATGGCTGTTTCGCCAATGTCTTGCGGCTGGATACGCAGATGCGTACGCGAGCTGGCACTGAAGTAGTTCAGCAGGCGTTCGATGGCCGCGACAGTACCGAAAGGATCGTCAGTGAAGCTGATGGCGAGGGTTTTGGCCGTAACCGAGCAAAAGGGCAGGGCAGTGAAGCTTCGGGCGCTGGGGAGTTTTTCGTAGCGGGTACTGAAGGCGCCCCAGTCCTTGACCACCCCCGCCGGGGTATCTTCGAGCCAGCCCAGGCGCTTGCCGGGGAAGTAGCCGCACATGCGGGTCAGCAACGGCATGACCCCGTGCCATTTGGCGAGCATCTGCCAGCGCTGTGCGGGTGCGTAGTCACGCCAGTGGGCATATTGCGCGCCGACTGTGACCAAATGGCGAATCGCCGGCCCGGAAGCCGCCAGGCCCGCCGCACAACCGCCAAAGCTATGGCCCACCACATCGATCGGCTGGCCGGGGTACTCGCGCTGTGCGCGCTTGAGCACCGCTTCTGCGTCCAGCGTGCCCCAGTCCGACCAGGAGGCCGTAAAACCGCGCAACGATCCGCTGCGTGAGGCGCCGATGCCGCGGTAGTCGAACAGCATCACGTCCATGCCCTGGCGGAACAGGTATTGGGCAAACCGCGAGTAATACTGGCAACGCACCGAGGTGGCGGCGTTGATGATGATCACTGCTCGCGTGCTGTCCGGTATGCGCTGGCGCCATTCGAAACCGCCCAGCAGGTAACCGTCAGCAGCAGGCTCGGTGAACGCCCGGCTGACAGGTTCGGGCAGGGCTGCTGTCAGTGTGCGCTCCGGGCGTTGCGTTCTGTCAGCAGACGCGAAGCTTCGACGTAGGCTTTCTGGAATGCCGGGGTTTCGATCCAGGCCACGGCGCTGTCTTCGTCATCGCCATGTACGGCAATGCGGTATTCGATCAGCAAGCCCATCAGAAAATCGGTGGCCGGCTCTTCCTCTTCTTCCGAGATCACCAGTTCCAGTACCGGGTACTGCAGGAATACCGCACACAGGGTTTGCAGGTTGATGGCTTCGGCGGCTTTCATGGCCTGGAACAGGTCATCGTAGTCAGCGGGGTCAAAACCGTTGTCGAGGATGTCCTGGAAGTTGAAGGTGCTGAGGTCGATTTTCACGTCATCGAACGGGTTGTCGATCAGGGCGCCAGCCGAGGCTTTGGCCGGTTTGCCCACGCGATTCTGCTTGGCCTTGGTTTTGGCCCGCTGCGCGTTTTTTTGCTGCTTTTTTGGCGATGACATGAAGGTGTGTCCTTTGCAGGCTGATGAGAGGATTGAACCCCATCTCTTTGCAATCGCCAAGAGAGGTGGCGCCGCCGGGTATAAATAACGGCCAAAAAAAAACCCGCACTAGGCGGGTTTTCTTTGTTTTGGCGTGGTGTGAACACCACATCAAAACTGAATGTGGTGCCCAGAGACGGAATCGAACCGCCGACACGGGGATTTTCAATCCCCTGCTCTACCGACTGAGCTATCTGGGCAACGGGGCGCATTAGAAGCCTTTTTCGATAACCCGTCAAACACTTTTTTGAAAAATATTTAATTATTACCGTCGCTTACGGATCAAAGCCTTTAAAACCGGGGTTTATTCGGTTGGCGGAACGTAGCCTTCGGCTTGTGCGTATTCCTCGCCGCTGAAGAACTTGTCCATTTCGCCCTGCAAATATTTACGGTCTTCGGCGTTCATCATGTTCAAGCGCTTTTCGTTGATGAGCAGGGTCTGGTGTTTTTGCCAGTCAGCCCAGGCTTTGGCCGAAACGTGGTCAAAAATGTCCTGGCCTTTGGCGCCCGGAAACGGAGCGCGCTCAAGGGCAGGCAGTTCTTCTTTGTACTTGCGGCAAATGATGGTGCGGGTCATGACGTCTCTCCAGCGTTCAATAGGTCGGCTGCGCGTTTGAGCAGCTTCTTGACCGGGGCGGCAAGGCCCAGGCGCGGCGGGGTGGCGAGGTTATACCAGAGCCAGTCGGCCTCGGCCACGTGATGACCGGACTCCTTGACGTGGATCAGCCAGGGTTCGATGGCCAGTTGGAAATGGCTAAAGGTATGGGTCAGGCCGGTCAGTTCGTGTTGCGCGCCCAGGGCCAGCGAGTGTTGCAGCGCCAGATGCTCGATGTCCTGCAGGTCATCGAGCTCGGGCAGGCTCCACAGGCCGCCCCACAAGCCGGTCGACGGACGGCGGTAAAGCAGGATTTCGCCCCCGGCATTGGCCAGCATTGGCATCAGCGTGCGCTTTTGCGGGATGACCTTGCGCGGTTTGGGGATCGGGTAGCGGGTTTCCAGGCCCAGCAAGTGCGCTTCACAGCCGCTTTCAAGCGGGCACAACAGGCAGCTGGGCTTGCTGCGGGTGCAGAGCGTGGCGCCCATGTCCATCATCGCCTGGGTGTAGGCGTTGACGCGGTCGTGGGGGGTGAAGCGCTCGGCAGTGGCCCACAGCTGTTTGGCCACCTTGGGCTCGCCGGGGTAGCCCTCTTGCGCCGTGTAGCGCGCCAGTACCCGCTTGACGTTGCCGTCCAGAATCGGCGCCCGCAGACCCATGCTCAGGCTGGCAATCGCACCGGCTGTGGATAAACCGATACCGGGTAACTCGACCAGTTTTTCCACATCCCGCGGAAATTGGCCGTCATATTCGGCGACAACGATTTTGGCGGTCTTTTGCAGGTTGCGCGCACGGGTGTAGTAGCCCAGGCCGGTCCACAGGTGCAGTACTTCGTCTTCCGGTGCAGCGGCCAGGGCCTCGACCGTCGGCAGTGAAGCCATAAAACGGTCGAAGTAGTTCAGCACGGTACTGACCTGGGTTTGCTGCAGCATGATTTCCGAGACCCATACCCGATACGGGGTGATGCCCTGTTGCCAGGGCAGGTCGTGGCGACCGTGCTGGTCATACCAGTCCAGCACCGCGGTTGAAAACTGCTCATCTCTCATCGGTTGAACAGCCCTTTGAGCGCGTTCTTGAGCTCGGGGCTGACCTTGTCGCCGAGTTTCTCTTCAAGTTTGTCGGTGAGCTTGTTGCCCGCCACTTTGGCGGCAACCTTGCCCAGCCCTTCCTTGTCCAGACGGCAGGCCTTGGCCCCCAGCTCCAGCGGGCCACGGCAGCGTAATGGCAGCTCGATGCCGACAAAGTTCTTGCCGACCTGGCAGGCCGGGTCGGGCATGGCGCGGGTGTCGCCTTCGATGATGATGCCGATGCGGTAATCCATGCCCAGTACGCGCAGGTCGATGTCGCCATCGCCTTTGACGCTCAGGCCGGGGATGCGCACGATCATGTCCGGGTTGCTGGCCACGCCGTTGCGGAACACCAGGGTGCCCTTGAGCTCCTTGAATGGCGTGTCTTTGCCCAGGGGCGCGCCGCTCAGGGTTTTGCGGTTGAGTACCGAAATACCCTTGCACAGCTGTTGCTCAAGGTTGGCGTTGAGCAGCACACCATCGTTAAGCATAAAGCTGGCGGTGCCGTTGAGGCTGGAAATCAGCTCGCTCTGGCTGTTGCCGCTGCCAGTGACGTTGCTGTTGAGGGTCAGCAGACCGGTCACCGGTGGTTTTTGCCCCTGGCTTTGCAGGATTTTATCCACCGGCACATTGGTAATACGGGTCTGCAGTTTAACCACCGGTAGCATGGGTTGTACGTCCAGGCTGCCATTGGCGGCAAAGCTGCCTTTGTAAAGGTTGCCGCTGAGGTTTTCCAGGGTCAGGACACCGGCTTTGCTGTTGGCCTTGAGCACCGCGTTTTGTATCGGCAGTTTGCTCAGGGTCAGTTGGCCAAAACTGATATCAGCATTCAGGTCGAGCGCCTTGAGGCGGGTGACCGGAATGATCCTGGCGGTGCTCCAGCCGCTTTTGGTCGGAGCCTCCGGCAGCGGCGTGTCGCCCGATGCGGCCAGGGCGCCGGCTTCGCTGCTCTGTACTTCAGCCTTGCGCGCAACGCTGGCGCTGCTGGCTTCGGCCGACTTGGGCGGCATGTAGCGATCAGCGTCGAATGTGTCGCCTTTGAGCTGAATACGTACGGCTTGTTTGGCGAAATCGTCAATGGCCACGAGGCCGGTGAAGGTGCTGTCGTCGACTTTCAGGTTCAGCTCGTCAAAGGTCACGCTGCTGGGCGTGCCCGAAAGGCGACTGACCAGTTCGACCTTGCTCAGGCTGTTCGGCGCCATGGCAGGTAGCGGGTGGCCGATGCTGTCGAGGAACCGGGCCAGATCAAGCTGGGCAATCGACAGGCCGCCACTGATTTGCGGAGTGGTATCGAGGCTGTTGGCCTTGAACTCACCCAGGGCGCGCAACTGGTTGGCTGAAATCTTCAGGCTGCTCCATTCGGCGACGTTCGCAGCCAGATCAACCAGAATTTGCCCCTGTGCGGCGAACGTCATGGTCTTGCCCTGCAGCGGCTCACCGGAGGCTTCGCCGGTGACCTTCATGTCTTCAAACTGATAGCGCTTGAGTACACGGTCAAAGCGCAACTTGCCGTCAACTTCGGTCTTGACCCGCATCACCGGCTGGTTGGTGCCCAGGAAGGCGGTCAGCTTGACCGGGATACTGGTAGCCTCGTGAACCGGGCCGGTGCTCAGCTGGATGCTTTCGGCGCTGAACTGCTTGCCGCTTTGCTCGTCGTTATATTCAACCCGGGCGTTGTTCACGGTCAGGCTGTCGATATCGAGCTTGAGGGGCTGGCCGGCGCTTTCAGGCTTGTTGCTCGCAGCGGGCTCGGTGCCGGTGGTTGGCGCGGCGGCGGTGGCTGGCTTGCCGATGTCCTGCCAATTGCCGTGGCCGTCCTTGTCGCGGGTCAGGCGCAGGTTCAGGCCTTCGACACGCACGTCGCTCATCTGCACTTCTTTGCGCAGCAGCGGCAGTACGCGCACGGACAGACCGAGCATCTGAAGATCGGCGAAAGGCTGGGTCGGCGCTGCGAGAGTGGCAACGCTGGCGTCGTGCAGTTCCAGGCCAAGCCAGGGGAAGAGGCTCCAGCCGATGTCGCCATTGAGGGTCAGCTCAATGTGGGCTTTGTCACGGGCTATCTGGCGGATCTCGTCTTTATAGTCGTTGGGATCGAACAGATGGCTGAGGGCAAAGCCCAGGGCCACGATGATCAGCAACAATCCGAGAAGCACCAGACCCAGGATTTTGCCGAACGCTTTCATGGGCGAGTCCTTGTAAGTCTGTGTGAGAGTAAGTTTTAAATTCAGCCGCAGAGTATAGCGCCACGCGCACGCCGACTGGGGGGTGGATAGTAGCGGATCAGTTGCTTGGCCAAAGACCACATCAGGTTAGGGCCAGGCTGGCGATCAAATGGTAATCTTCGCTTGTTTTTCGGGCCTTCTGCGGCACATTGCCGCGTCTCGATCCAATAAAAACGACTGTGTGCCACAGAGCGCCAAAGTCAGGGAGCGAGCGTGCCGGGGAAATAACTTCATTACCTGGGGGAAACACCTATGAGTATCAGCATTGCTGCGGGCAGTTCTGCTTCGCCGCCTGCGTTCCTGTCCAAGGAGCGCATCATCGCCAAACCCGGCTTCAACCGCTGGCTGGTGCCGCCAGCTGCTCTGGCCATCCATCTGTGCATCGGCATGGCCTATGGCTTTTCGGTGTTCTGGCTGCCGTTGTCCAAAGCCCTGGGCGTGACTGCACCTGTGGCTTGTGCGCCAGACATGAGCTTTATCGCGCAAGTGTTCTCGTCGCAATGCGACTGGCCGATTTCGATGCTCGGCTGGATCTACACCCTGTTCTTTATCTTCCTCGGTTGCTCGGCCGCGGTATGGGGCGGCTGGCTTGAGCATGCCGGGCCACGCAAGGCCGGTGTGGTGTCGGCCTTGTGCTGGTGCGGCGGTTTGCTGATTTCTGCATTGGGTATTTATACCCATCAGATCTGGCTGATGTGGCTGGGTTCTGGGGTTATCGGCGGTATCGGCCTGGGGCTGGGTTATATCTCGCCGGTGTCGACACTGATCAAGTGGTTCCCGGACAAGCGCGGCATGGCTACGGGCATGGCGATCATGGGCTTTGGTGGCGGGGCAATGGTGGGCGCACCGTTGGCTGCCGCATTGATGAACCATTTTGCCGGGCCGGACGGTGTGGGCGTGTGGCAGAGCTTTGTGGCCATGGCGGCGATTTACTTTGTGTTCATGATCGGCGGCGCGTTGTCTTATCGCGTACCACCGACCGGCTGGAAGCCTGAGGGCTGGAAGGCGCCGGCAAAAAAAGCGGCCAACGCGATGATCACCCAGCGCCATGTACACGTAAGTGTGGCGTGGAAAACTCCGCAATTTGCGCTGGTATGGCTGGTTCTATGCCTTAACGTATCGGCCGGTATCGGCATTTTGGGCATGGCCTCGCCATTGCTGCAGGAAGTCTTCGCGGGCAAGTTGCTGGGCAATGATCTGACCTTCAGCCAGCTGGATGCAGCGCAGCTGGCGCAGATCGCCGCGATTGCAGCAGGGTTCACCGGTTTGCTGAGTCTGTTCAATATTGGCGGGCGGTTTTTCTGGGCATCGTTCTCGGATTACCTGGGCCGCAAAAACACCTACTTTGTGTTCTTCGCCCTGGGTTTTGCGCTGTACGCGATGATTCCGAACCTGGGCCATCTGGGCAACGTATCGCTGTTCGTGGCGGCGTTCTGCATCATTCTGTCGATGTACGGCGGCGGGTTTGCCACAGTGCCAGCGTATCTGGCCGATCTGTTCGGTACGCAGATGGTCGGCGCGATCCACGGTCGCCTGCTGACCGCCTGGGCGGCTGCGGGCGTGCTGGGGCCGGTGCTGGTCAACTACCTGCGCGAGTATCAGTTGAGCATCGGGGTGGAGCGTGCGGCGGCGTATGACATCACCTTGTACATCCTCGCCGGTCTGCTGGTGTTGGGATTTATCTGCAACCTGCTGGTACGCCCGGTGGCCGACAAATACTTCATGACCGACGCCGAGCTGGCCGCCGAGCAGGCACTGGGGCACGACAAGGGCGCGGACGCCAGTACGTCGCTGGAGTGGAAAGCCGCACCGGGCAGTCAGCCATTGGTGATTGCAGCCTGGCTGGCCGTGGGCATCCCCTTGTTGTGGGGCGTGTGGGTAACGGTGCAGAAGACGGCGGTGTTGTTTCACTGATTGATGTGTTGAGTCAGCGCTGACGCCATCGCGAGCAAGCCCGCTCCCACAGACGGATTGCGTCTCTGTGGGAGCGGGCTTGCTCGCGATTCAGGCGGCGCGGCCTGTGCGTCAACGCGCATTACGTCAGCCACCGCACCCTTAATGTTTCTGTTTGCCTGACCCGTGCCTATAATGGCCACCTTTTTCGCCCAATGATTTTGCGGAGCTGGTGATGGCCGAACGTAAGGCGTCAGTCGAGCGCGATACTCTGGAAACCCAGATTAAAGCCTCGATCAACTTGGATGGTACCGGTAAGGCCCGATTCGATATCGGTGTTCCTTTTCTTGAGCACATGCTCGACCAGATCGCCCGACATGGGTTGATCGACCTGGACATCGAGTGCAAAGGCGACCTGCATATCGACGATCACCATACCGTCGAGGATGTCGGCATTACCCTGGGTAAAGCCTTCAGCGAAGCAGTCGGCGATAAAAAAGGCATGACCCGCTACGGTCACGCTTACGTCCCGCTGGACGAAGCGCTGTCCCGTGTGGTCATTGACTTTTCCGGTCGTCCTGGTCTGCAAATGCATGTTCCCTACACCCGCGCCACCGTCGGCGGCTTCGATGTTGACCTGTTTCAGGAGTTCTTCCAGGGCTTCGTGAACCACGCCAATGTCAGCCTGCACATCGACAACCTGCGCGGCACCAACACCCACCACCAGATCGAAACCGTGTTCAAGGCTTTCGGCCGCGCGCTGCGCATGGCCGTTGCACTGGATGAGCGGATGGCCGGGCAAATGCCTTCTACCAAGGGCGTGCTCTGATGCAGACAGTGGCGGTAATCGATTACGGCATGGGTAACCTGCACTCGGTGGCCAAGGCGCTGGAGCACGTTGGCGCCGGTCGGGTGCTGATTACCAGCGATGCCAGCGTGATTCGCGAAGCCGACCGCGTAGTGTTCCCGGGTGTGGGTGCGATCCGCGATTGCATGGCCGAAATCCGTCGCCTGGGTTTTGACTCGCTGGTGCGTGAAGTCAGTCAGGATCGTCCGTTTCTCGGTATTTGTGTCGGCATGCAAGCCTTGCTCGACAGTAGCGAAGAGAACGGCGGTGTTGATTGCATCGGCCTGTTCCCGGGCGCCGTGAAGTTCTTCGGCAAGGACCTGCACGAAGACGGCGAGCATCTCAAGGTGCCGCACATGGGCTGGAACGAAGTGCAGCAAAAAGTCGATCACCCGCTGTGGCACGGCATCCCCGACCTGGCGCGTTTCTACTTTGTACACAGCTACTACATTGCGGCGGGCAATCCTCGCCAGGTAGTCGGTGGCGGGCATTACGGTGTTGATTTCGCCGCAGCGCTGGCCGAGGGCTCGCGCTTCGCGGTGCAGTTCCACCCGGAAAAAAGCCATACCCACGGCTTGCAGCTGCTGGAAAACTTTGCGGCCTGGGATGGCCGCTGGTAATGGCGCCGCGCAAAAAGCCGCCGATTCTCACGCTCACCCCTGAGCAAGAGAGCGAAGCCAACAGCAAGATCAAACGCTTTATGGAAGACCGCTTCGAACTGGACCTGGGTTCGTTCGAGGCGGCTGAAATCCTTGAGCTGTTCACCCGCGAAATCGCCCCGCATTACTACAATCGGGCGATTTTCGATGTGCAGGCGCACCTCAAAGAGAGGTTCGAGAGCATCGAAAGCGACCTGTGGGCGCTCGAGAAGAACTGATTTCCGAGTCTCAGACTCCCGAATTTGAAGGTTTGCCACATGCTGATTATTCCCGCTATCGATCTTAAAGACGGTGCCTGTGTACGTCTGCGCCAGGGCCGCATGGAAGACTCCACGGTATTTTCCGATGACCCGGTGAGCATGGCTGCCAAATGGGTAGAGGGCGGTTGCCGCCGTCTGCACCTGGTCGACCTCAACGGCGCCTTTGAAGGCCAGCCGGTCAACGGCGAAGTGGTCACTGCCATTGCCAAGCTGTACCCGCACCTGCCGATCCAGATCGGTGGCGGGATTCGCTCCCTGGAAACCATCGAGCATTACGTCAAAGCGGGCGTGAGCTATGTGATCCTGGGCACCAAGGCAGTGAAAAACCCTGAGTTCGTAGCCGAGGCCTGCCGCGCGTTCCCGGGCAAGATCATTGTCGGCATGGATGCAAAAGACGGCTTTGTGGCCACTGACGGCTGGGCTGAAGTGAGCACCGTGCAGGTCATCGATCTGGCCAAACGATTTGAAGCAGACGGCGTGTCGGCCATCGTTTATACCGACATTGCCAAGGACGGCATGATGCAGGGCTGCAACGTGAGCTACACCGCCGCATTGGCCGCTGCCACCAGCATTCCGGTGATCGCTTCGGGCGGCATCCACAACCTGGGTGACATCAAGGCCCTGATGGACGCCAAGGCGCCGGGCATCGTGGGCGCCATTACCGGTCGCGCCATCTATGAAGGCACACTGGATGTGGCCGAGGCGCAAGCCTTCTGCGACAGCTACAAGGCCTGAGGAGAGACCCATGGCGCTGGCCAAACGCATCATCCCTTGCCTGGACGTGGATAACGGCCGGGTCGTAAAGGGCGTCAAGTTCGAGAACATTCGCGATGCTGGCGACCCGGTAGAGATCGCCCGTCGTTACGATGAGCAGGGTGCTGACGAGATTACCTTTCTCGATATCACTGCCAGCGTCGATGGGCGCGACACCACGCTGCATACAGTCGAACGCATGGCCAGTCAGGTGTTTATCCCGTTGACCGTAGGTGGCGGGGTGCGCTGCATCCAGGACATACGCAACCTGCTCAATGCCGGTGCCGACAAAGTCTCGATCAATACCGCAGCGGTGTTTAACCCGGAGTTTGTGGGCGAAGCGGCGCAACATTTTGGCTCGCAGTGCATTGTGGTCGCCATTGATGCCAAGAAAGTCTCCTTGCCGGGCGAAACCCCGCGCTGGGAAATTTTCACCCACGGCGGGCGCAAGCCAACCGGGCTCGACGCGGTCGAGTGGGCCATGAAGATGGAAGGCCTGGGCGCCGGCGAAATCCTGTTGACCAGCATGGATCAGGACGGCATGAAAAATGGCTTCGATCTGGGTGTTACCCGCGCAATCAGTGATGCACTGGGCATTCCGGTGATTGCCTCGGGCGGTGTCGGTAACCTCCAGCATCTGGCTGACGGCATTCTGGAAGGTCACGCCAGTGCAGTGCTGGCGGCGAGTATTTTCCACTTTGGTGAATACACGGTGCCAGAGGCCAAGGCGTACATGGCAGAGCGCGGAATCGTGGTTCGCTAAGGCCAAAGGCTACTGGACAGCATGGCGTGCCCACGGCACTCTTGAGCACGCCATGGATTCAGGTCGCCTGTCATGTTTAAACGCTTTGTGCCTATTCTCGTCAGTTCCACCATGTGGCTGGCGAGTACCGCTTTTGCGGCTGATACGTCGAACTCATCGATCGTGTTACTGACTGAAAACTTCCCGCCGTACAACATGGCCAAAAACGGCAAGAATTTTGCGCAGAACGATAATATTGAAGGTATCGCCGTCGATATCCTGCGTGAAACCTTTAAACGTGCCGGCATCCCCTACAGCATGACCCTGCGTTTCCCTTGGGAGCGTATCTACCACCTTGCCCTCGAAAAACCCGGATACGGTGTGTTTGTCACCGCCCGCGTGCCCGAGCGTGAAAAGCTGTTCAAATGGGTCGGCCCTATTGGTCCTGATGACTGGGTGTTGCTGGCCCGAGGGGATAGCCCGATTACCCTGACGTCCCTCGAACAGGCCCGCCAGTATCGGGTGGGCGCTTACAAGGGCGACGCCATTGCCTTGTCCCTAGAGAAGCAGGGGCTGGCGCCGGTGATTGTGCTGCGCGATCAGGACAACGCCCGCAAGTTGCAGGCCGGGCAAATCGACTTGTGGGCCACAGGTGCTCCAGCTGGCCAATTTTTGGCGCGTCAGGTAGGGATTTCAGGGTTCAAGACGGTGTTGCGTTTCAATCAGGCCGAGCTGTTTTTGGCGCTGAACAAAGACGTGCCGGACGAGGTGGTGAGCAAGTTGCAGAAGGCGCTGGATGAGTTAAAGGCAGAAGGCGTGGATGAGAAAATCCGCGCAAAGTACCTGTAACACACAGAGCGTGTAGCCGCTGACGAGGAACGAAGGCTGCGCTCCTCAGCGGCTACAAATGGCACGGGTCTCAGCGATAAACCCCATCCTTCCCATGCCCGGCCATCGCCTTGTTGCTGCGCACGCCGATCATTTGCCTGATATCGATCCAGTCAATGCCCTGGGCCTTGAGCTTGGGCAGCTCCCGTTCAAGCACGGCGAGGGTTTGCGGGTAGGGATGGCCGATCATCACCGCCGAACCTTGCTTGCGCGCCAGATTGATCGCGGTGTGCAGTTGTGTGGTGATCGCCTGCTCGGTACGTACGTCATCGAGAAACACATCCCGCGAAACACTGGCCAGGCCGATTTTTTGCGCCTCGGCCGCCGCGACCGTCTGCGCGCTGGTGCGGCTGTCGACAAAGAATTTGTGACGTTGCTGCAAGTTGCCCATCAGCCAGGCCATCGCTTGTGGCTGGGAGGTCATGCGGCTGCCCATGTGGTTGTTGATACCGCTGGTGTAGGGCACTGCCTTGAACGCGGCGTTGAGGCGCTTTTCAAGTTCGTCGACAGGCAGGTCCGGGTGCCAGGCAAAGGGCCCGGTGGCCGGGTCCATTGGCATGTGCAAAATGACGATCTTGCCGGCCTTGTGGGCTTCGCGGGCAAATTCGGCAGCATGGGGGGTGTCGGGCATCACGGCGGTGGTGACCGGGCCGGGCAGCGCCAGCACGCGGCGGTCCCGGGGCAGGTTTTGCCCAAGGTCATCGATAATCAGGCTCAGGTAAGCCTTGTGCGGTGTGGCGGGCGCGCTGACCGGTGCCGCGTGGGCGGTACCGGTCAGGCAGCAGAGCAGGGTGAGGGCCAGGGAAAGACGCACCTCAGTTGCCGCGTGTGATGCTCAAGCCTTTAAGCAGGCTCAGGGCCTGGCTCAGCTGGAAGTCATCGTCCTGGGGCATCGGCTTGGCTTTGGGGCCGGAGCCGGTCGGCTTGTCGGCACCGCCGTTACCATTGCCGAGGTGACCTTGCAGGTCGGCCTCTTTGTAGTACTCGGTGTCTTGCTCGCGGGTGATCCTGGCGCGGCTGACTTCGATATCCGGAACAATGCCCTGGGCCTGGATCGAGCGCCCGTTCGGAGTGAAGTACAGCGCCGTGGTGATCTTCAGCGCGCGGTCATTGTTCAACGGCAGTACGGTTTGCACCGAGCCCTTACCGAAGCTGGTGGTGCCCATCACCACACCACGCTTCTGATCCTGCAAGGCACCGGCGACGATCTCTGACGCCGAGGCGCTGCCGCCGTTGATCAGTACCACCAATGGCACGCCTTCGCTCAGATCCTTGCCGGTAGCCGAGAAACGCAGCTCAGAGTTGGCGATACGGCCCTTGGTATAGACGATCAGACCTTTGGTGATGAAATGGTCTACCACTTCAACTGCCGACTGCAGCACGCCGCCCGGGTTGTTGCGCAGGTCAAGGATGATGCCCTTGAGGCGCTTGTTGCCGTTTTCCCTGCGCAGTTTGGACAGCGCAGCGGCCACTTCTTCGCCAGTCTTGACCTGGAACTGGGTAATGCGGATGTAGCCGTAGCCGTCTTCAAGCAGCTGGGCCTTGACGCTCTTGACCTGGATATTGGCCCGGGTCAGGGTTACGTCAAACGGTGCGCCACCGTTGCGTACCAGGGTCAGGGTGATTTTCTGACCGATCTTGCCGCGCATTTTGTCTACGGCCTCGGTCATGCTCAGGCCACGGGTGGGCTGACCATTGATCTTGACGATTAAGTCACCGGCCTGGATGCCGGCTTTGCTGGCAGGGGTGTCGTCGATCGGCGAGACGATCTTGATGTTGCCGTCTTCAGTGCCGACTTCAATGCCCAACCCGCCAAATTCGCCGCTGGTGCTTTCCTGCAGCTCGGCGAAATCTTCCGGCCCCAGGTAGGCAGAATGCGGGTCGAGGTTGCTGAGCATGCCCTTGATGGCATTCTCCAGCAGGGTTTTGTCGTCTACCGGCTCAACATAGGCGGCCTTGATCCGATCCATGACCTCGGCAAATGTGCGCAGCTCTTCCAGAGGCAGCGGTGCCTTGGCGCTGGTAGCAGCCCCGGCTGGCGGAATGCTCGGCTCGGCAGCAAATGCCAATGGCGAGCCGATCAGCAGAGCGATCGTCAGGGCCAGCGAGTTGAGGCGGGACAAATGCGGCATGTTGAGCGAACTCCTACGTATTAAAGGTGATGGACTCATCCCTGAGTGCGACACCATTGTGCAGGGTCGCTTGGGCGTCCCTGCTGACGAATAGCAAAATACAGTGCTGGCGTGGCCTGACCACCGCTGTTGCCCACGGTGGAAATTACCTCGCCGGCTTTTACAACGTCGCCGGCAGACTTGAGCAACGTCTGATTGTGGCCATACAAGCTTAAGAAACCATTACCGTGGTCCAGAATCACCAGTTGGCCTGCACCGCGCAGCCAGTCGGCAAACACCACGCGCCCGCCGTGTACGGCGTGTACCTGGGTGCCGGCACCGGCGCTGATCATCACGCCGTCCCACTTGGTGCGCGAGTCGTCGCCACGGGTTTCACCGAAACGTGCAAGCAGTCGACCATCAACTGGCCATGGAAGTTTGCCCCGGGCTTGAGAAAAAGCACCGCCGTAAGACGCACCTGCGCTGGAGACCAATGGCCCCGGTGTAGATTGCACCGGTTTTCGCGGGGCATCGGTAACGACCGATGCAGCCTCGCGCTGGCGTTTTTTCTCGGCTTCCTGCTGCGCAATCAGGGCTTTTTGCCGCGCCTGCTCGGCTTCGCGGGCCTGGCGGGCGAGGGTTTCTTCGATGGTCTTGAGGACTTTCGCCAGATCGGCCTGATCCTGCTCGCGGGCCTGCAACTTCTGGTCGCGGTCCTTTACGTCGGTATTGAGCTTGGCCAGCACTTGCTGGCGCTCTGCACGCACCTTGTCGAGCTCGGCGCGCTGGGTGTCCAGGCTGCTTTTCTGGGTCAGCAATTGCGCTTGCTGCAAGTTGATATCGGCCTCGACATTGGCCAGTTGGCGCAGTGTCTCGTTGAAGCCTTTGAGCTGGGCCAGACGGGCTTCGCTCAAGTAGTCGTAATAAGTGAGGGTTCGGGCGAACTTCTCGGGGTTTTGCTGGTTGAGCAGCATCTTCAGGTATTCCTGACGCCCACCCTGATAGGCGGCGCGGGCCTGAATGGCGATCAGGCGTTGCTGTTCAAGTTTTGCGCTGTGGAGTTTTTTTTTCTCGCTATCTAGGCGCAGCAGCTCGCCTTCACTCTTTTTTAGTTCTTGTTGCAGGGTTTCAACCTGCTTCTCCAGCTTGCCGATTTCGGTTTCGGTACCGCGAAGGTCTTTCTGCACGCCGGACTTTTCTTCCTGCAGCTTGCCCAGGAGCTTTTTCAGCTCGCTGATATCCTGGCGCGTGGCATCCAGCTGCTGTTGGGTTTGCGCGCGCTCGTCGGCAAACGCCGGTTGGAGCATGCATGCGAGGGTCAAGGCTATAAGGGCGCGAAGCATGGGGCGGGCGACACCTGGGGAACGGGACGGCCTAGTATGCCCGCCCTCGTCACCTATAAGAAATGGATGAAGGTGAAATTGTAGCCGTTGATCCTGTGGGAGCGGGCTTGCTCGCGATAGCATCACCACGCAATGCCTGATGCACCGCGTCGCCGGTATCGCGAGCAAGCCCGCTCCCACAGGCATTGCGTTGTTTTAAGCGTCGACCAGAATCGATTTGCCGGTCATCTCTTGCGGCTGTGGCAGCCCCAGCAGTTTGAGCATGGTGGGTGCCACGTCGGCCAGCACGCCGCCTTCGCGAACTTTGAGCGAGCGCTTTCCTACATAGATAAACGGCACGGGCTCACAGGTGTGGGCGGTATGCGCCTGGCCTGTGGACTCGTCTTCCATCTGCTCCACGTTGCCGTGGTCAGCGGTGATCAGGGCTTCGCCGCCGACCTTGTCCAGTGCTTCCACGATACGGCCCACGCAGGCATCCAGGCATTCAACTGCCTTGACGGCTGCGTCGAATACGCCGCTGTGGCCAACCATGTCGCCATTGGCGTAGTTGACCACGATCACGTCATAACGCTGGTTTTCGATGGCATCGACGATATGGTCGGTGACTTCGGGGGCGCTCATTTCCGGTTGCAGGTCGTAGGTGGCGACTTTCGGCGACGGCACCAGAATGCGCTCTTCACCCGGGAACGGCTCTTCACGGCCGCCCGAGAAGAAGAAGGTCACATGGGCATACTTCTCGGTTTCTGCAATGCGCAACTGGGTTTTGCCGTTTTTGGCCAGGTAATCGCCCAGTACGTTTTCCAGGCTGCCGGGCGCGAATGCGCTGGGTGCCGGGATACTGGCAGCGTATTGGGTCAGCATCACGAAACCGGCCAGTTTTGGCTGGCGGGCGCGGGCGAAGGCGTTGAAATCATCTTCAACGAATACACGGGTCAGCTCGCGGGCGCGGTCGGCGCGGAAGTTCATAAAGACCACGGCGTCGCCGTCTTCCACTTTCACCGGCTCGCCGATGGTCGTGGCTTTGACGAATTCGTCGCTTTCGCCACGTGCGTAGGCAGCTTCCAGGCCTTCCTGGGCGGTAGCGGCGTTGAACTCGCCCTTGCCGTCGACGATCAGGTTGTAGGCCTGCTCTACGCGGTCCCAGCGATTGTCACGGTCCATGGCGAAGTAACGGCCGATCAGGCTGGCGATACGGCCTTTGCCCAGGTCCTTGAACGCTTCGTCCAGCAGTTCAATGGAAGATGAGGCACTTTTTGGCGGGGTGTCGCGGCCATCAAGGAAGGCGTGCAGGTAGATTTTTTCTGCGCCGCGCTTGAATGCCAGCTCGGCCATTGCGATCAGGTGGTCCTGATGGCTGTGAACACCACCATCGGACAGCAGGCCCAGGATGTGCACGGCCTTGCCTGCAGCCACGGCCTTGTCGACCGCGGCGCAAATGGTCGGGTTTTCAAAGAACTCGCCATCGCGGATGGATTTGGTGACACGGGTGAAATCCTGATACACCACGCGGCCGGCGCCCAGGTTCATGTGGCCGACCTCGGAGTTGCCCATCTGGCCGTCAGGCAGCCCGACATCCATGCCCGAACCCGAGATCAGGCCGTTCGGCATGCTCGCGCAAAGACGATCCAGCACCGGTTTCTTGGCCGAATAAACGGCGTTGTATTCGTGACTTTCACTGTGACCGAAGCCATCCAGGATGATCAGGACCAAAGGTTTAGGCGTGGTAGTCATAGATCCCACTCGTGGCTGGTTTATAAGAAGGTATACAGAGGACGCGCAGTTTAAAGCGAAGTTCATGTGGCGTCACCGCCGGGCGGGGTTTGGCCGACCAAGGTGGCTGTGTATACTGGCCCACATTTTACGACCCTGGAACCTTCTGATGGTTGAGCACCTGATTGCATTTGCGACTTCCCACTACCTGCTTGTAGGCGCGTTTGTCATCCTGCTGGCGCTGTTGATCGCCCACGAGATGAGCCGTGGCGGGCGCAGCATCAGCACGGGCGAACTGACCGGCCTGGTCAATCGCGACGAAGGTGTGGTGATTGATATTCGCCCGGCCAAGGATTTTGCCGCCGGCCACATCGTGGGTGCTATTAATATCCCGCAAGACAAACTGATGGCGCGCATTGCCGAGCTGGACAAGCACAAGGGCAAGACCATCATTCTGGTAGACGCTGCCGGCCAGCACTCGGGCGGCCATGCCCGTGAGCTGCTCAAGGCTGGTTACAATGCTGCCAAGCTGTCTGGCGGCATTTCCAGCTGGCGCGCTGACAACCTGCCAGTGGTGAAGTAACTATGTCCAAGGTCATCGTTTACTCCAGCGACTATTGCCCTTATTGCATGCGTGCCAAGGCTCTGCTTGAGAACAAGGGTATTGCCTTCGAAGAGATCAAAGTCGACGGCAAGCCACAGGTACGTGCCGAGATGGCTCAGAAGGCAGGCCGCACGTCGGTTCCGCAAATCTGGATTGGCGACAAGCATGTTGGCGGATGCGATGACCTGTTTGCTCTGGAGCGCGCAGGTAAATTGGATGCGCTGCTGAACGTCTGACTCTCATTCTCTATAAGCCCCAAGATCAACAAGGATCTGTGATGACTGACCAACAGAACACCGCTGCTGTTAGCGATGAAGACACCGCTCCACAATTCTCCCTGCAGCGCATCTACGTGCGTGACCTGTCGTTCGAAGCGCCGAAAAGCCCGGCGATCTTCCGCCAGCAGTGGGAACCGAGCGTTGGCCTGGACCTGAACACCCGTCAAAAGCCGCTGGAAGGCGACTTCCACGAAGTGGTTCTGACCCTGTCGGTTACCGTTAAAAACGGCGACGAAGTGGCTTTTATTGCTGAAGTGCAACAGGCTGGCATCTTCCTGATCAAAAACCTTGATCCAGCGTCGATGAACCACACTCTGGGCGCGTTCTGCCCGAACATCCTGTTCCCGTATGCCCGCGAAACCCTGGACAGCCTGGTGACACGTGGCTCGTTCCCTGCGTTGATGCTGGCTCCGGTGAACTTCGATGCCCTGTACGCGCAAGAACTGCAGCGCATGCAGGAAGAAGGCAGCCCGACTGTTCAATAAACAGCCGATTGCCAAAAAAAAGCGCCTGAGGGCGCTTTTTTTGTGTGTGGGAGCGGGCTTGCTCGCGATTGAATCGCTGCGGTGCAACAGGTACATCGCGTAGCTTTCATCGCGGGCAAGCCCGCTCCCACAGGGTGTGTGTTTACTTGAAGCCTAGCTGGCGCCAGGCCTCATACACGGCGACCGCTACGGTGTTAGACAGATTCAGGCTGCGGCAGCCTTCGCGCATAGGCAGGCGCAGGCGGTGCTCGCCGTCCAGGCTGTCGAGCACTTCGGGCGGCAGGCCACGGCTTTCAGGGCCGAAGAGAAAAGCATCGCCCTCGGCAAACTGCACGTCGTGAAACGGCCTGGAGCCTTTGGTGGTAAAGGCGAACAGGCGCGGATGGCCCAGGCTTTCCAGGCAACTGGCCAGGTCGGCATGACGCTTGAGCGGCGCATACTCGTGGTAATCGAGCCCGGCACGGCGCAAGCGCTTGTCGTCCAGCTCAAAACCGATAGGCTCGATCAAATGCAGGTGGCAGCCGCTGTTGGCGCACAGCCTGATAATGTTGCCGGTATTCGGCGGAATTTCTGGTTGAAAAAGGATGACGTGAAACATGCACGGCTCCGAACTTAAAGATGGACAGCATTCTACGCTTGAAGAGGACCCGCGACCGAAACTATGGCCACGGGTTTTAGGTTCTTTGGCGATAGTCGGTGTGATGGTGGGGATGATGATCGGTCGATTGACCGCGCCAACCCCTGTGGAGCTGCAGCAGGTGGACGTGCTGCCCGGGGGCCTGGTGGTGTGGTTCAGCGCCGAGCCCAAGCTGCATGGTGAGCTGGTCGACGGCACGCTGGGGTTGCTGTTTGATGCCAGGGGCAAGGTGCAGAGCGGCCAGTTGACGTTTAACGGCAAGAGCGTGAACTGGCGGGTGCGTGATACGGATGGCGGGTTGCTGCTGACCCTGGTGGCGGCCCGTGCCTTGAAGGGCGACTGGGCCGGGGCGTCGCAAGATGGACGCTGGCGGTTGCAGGTAAACCTGCGAGAGTAATAAAAGAGGGAATTCCAGCCTGCCTGTACCGGGTTCCCCAAAAGCGCTGTGCGCGTTGATGCAAAAGGCATCAAGGCTGCGGTGTAAAAGTGGGGAGTCTTGACCTGCCTGTATCAAGGTCCCCTAAAGCGGTGTTGCGTGTAATAGGTATTGCAGGGCGCGTGCCAGTTTTTGATTTTTTGTAAAAATTGCCCCTTGAGTACGCAAAAGCCCCGGAATTCGGGGCTTTTGTTTGGGGGCTGATTTTGTTCCCGGGTTTGGCGAAAACCCTTGAGCTAGAGCTGTGCACGATATTGGGGCGGGTTGCTTGAGGGTGGTGCGGTCAGATCAAGAGCCCCTAACCCTCTTCCGCAGGGAAAGGGGACTAAAGGCAAAAGCAGATTTATGAAACACCACCCATCAGCTCCCTCTCCCTCCGGGAGAGGGTTGGGTGAGGGCGCTTTTGAACGGCTTCAAGCCTCGTCGCCCTCATCCTCGTCGCCATCGATCTTCATGCCCAGTTCCTTGATCTTGCGGGTCAAGGTATTGCGGCCCCAGCCCAACAGCACGGCAGCGTCGCGACGGCGGCCTGCGGTGTGCTTGAGCGCCGTCTCGATCATGATCCGCTCAAAGGTCGGCACTGCACTGTCGAGCAGGTTGGACTGGCCACGCCCCAGCGCCTGGTCAGCCCACTGGCGCAGTGCCTGCTCCCAGTTGGTGACAGGGGAGGCGTCCTGTTGCAGGTTGAGCAACTCGGGAGGCAGGTCGCCGATATGCACTTCGCGACCCGAAGCCATCACCGTGATCCAGCGGCAGGTGTTCTCCAGCTGGCGCACGTTGCCTGGCCAGGGCAGGTTTTTCAGGTACTGCTCGGTCTCGGCCTTGAGCAGTTTTGGCTCTACGGACAGTTCTTGCGCGGCGCTGCTGAGAAAGTGCCGGGCCAGGGTCGGGATGTCTTCGCGGCGGTCTGACAGGCGCGGAATGTGGATGCGGATTACGTTCAGACGGTGGAACAGGTCTTCACGAAACTTGCCGGCCTGCACCAGGGTTTCAAGGTTCTGGTGTGTGGCTGCGATGATGCGAACATCGACCTTGACCGGCGTGTGCCCGCCAACCCGGTAGAACTCGCCATCGGCCAGTACCCGCAGCAACCGGGTTTGGGTGTCCGCCGGCATGTCGCCGATCTCATCGAGGAACAGGGTGCCGCCATCGGCCTGCTCAAAACGGCCCCGGCGCAGGTTTGCAGCGCCAGTGAAAGCGCCTTTTTCATGGCCGAATAGCTCGGATTCCATGAGGTCCTTGGGGATCGCAGCCATGTTCAATGCGATAAATGGCGACGCGGCCCGCGGGCTGTGGCGGTGCAGGGCGTGGGCCACCAGCTCTTTGCCGGTACCTGATTCACCGTTGATCAGCACCGTGATGTTGGAGTGGCTCAGGCGGCCAATGGCACGAAACACCTCTTGCATCGCCGGGGCTTCGCCGATGATTTCCGGCGTCGGGGCCAGCGTCGGCGCCACGGCCAGGCCTTGCTGTTCCTGGGCGTGCTGGTTGGCGCGCTTGACCAGAGACACGGCGTCATCGACATCAAACGGCTTGGGCAGGTATTCGAATGCGCCGCCCTGATAGGACGCTACCGCGCTGTCCAGATCGGAATGAGCGGTCATGATGATGACCGGCAGGCGCGGGTGCTGTTCGCGGATTTTGGCGAGCAGGTCCAGACCGCTGGAGCCGGGCATGCGGATATCGGAAATGATCACGTCAGGCTGTTGGCGAGCCAGTCGGCTCATGACCCCATCGGCACTGTCGAAACTTTGTGTGGTCATGCCTTCCTGTTGCAAGGCTTTTTCCAGTACCCAGCGGATTGAACGGTCGTCGTCGACGATCCACACGGTTTCACTTCGGCTCATGTCGATGCGGCTCCTTGTTCCAGTGGTAGAAAGATCGAGAAGAGTGTGTGGCCGGGGTGGCTTTCACACTCGATCAACCCCTGGTGCTGACTGATGATGTTTTGCGTGATGGCCAGGCCAAGCCCGGTACCGTCCGGGCGGCCGCTGACCATCGGGAAAAACAGGGTGTCTTGCAGCTCGAACGGTATGCCCGGGCCGTTGTCGATAATTTCGATTTTTGTCACCAGCCGGTGGCGTATGTGGCCAATGGTGAACTGGCGCATGGCGCGGGTGCGCAGGCTGATGCGGCCCAGGCGCAGCTCATTCTGGCTGCCGATGGCCTGCATGGCGTTGCGCACGATATTGAGTACTGCCTGGATCATCTGTTCACGGTCGATCAGCAGGTCAGGCAGGCTGGGGTCATAGTCACGCACCAAAGTGATGCTGCCCTGGGTCTCGGCCTCGACCAGGTTGCACACGCGCTCCAGTACTTCGTGGACGTTGGTCATGGCCAGCGACGGCAGTTTGTTGGAACCCAGCATCCGGTCGACCAGATTACGCAGGCGATCTGCTTCTTCGATGATGACGTTGGTGTAGTCGCGCAGGTTTTCGTCGGGCAATTGCCGGGCCAACAGCTGGGCCGCACCGCGAATGCCTCCCAGAGGGTTCTTTATCTCGTGGGCCAGGCCGCGCACCAGCATCTTGCTGGTTTCTTGCTTGGACAGCTGGGCTTCTTCTTTGGTGATGCGCAGCAGACGGTCGCGGGGGTGTACCTCAAGCAACAGCATGGTGCCGCCATTGCTCAAGATGGGCGTTACGGCATAGTCCACCGTCAGGTTCTGGCCCGTCAGCGAGGTCAGCATGGCTTCGCGTTTGGTAAACGGGTGCGCTTGCTCAACTGCCTGGCGCAGCGAGTGCAGAGCCTCGGTGGACTCCGTAAAGAGCTCGCTGATGAACTGGCCGTGACTGCGTTGACCGCTGATCGCCAACAGCATCTCTGCCGCCGGGTTCATGTACTCAAGGCGCAAATCAGCATTGAGTAAAAGCGTGGCAGTGGTCAGGTTGTCGAGTAACAGTCGGTGCAGGGCGTCACTGATGGTCATGGGCCGATCCCGGATTGCGTGCGCGGTGAAGCGCTGGTGCAAGGAAAATGCAAAAACCAAACCAAGGCTCCGAAAAGAAGCGTCGCTCCCCTGAAATAGGCGTTTACAAGCTGGGCGCATATCGCCGCAGCCCGGCATGCGAGTGTTTATGAACCAAATTGGGCTGGTAAGTGCACTATCAAACTATAGTCGCACCAATATAGTGCAATTTAGATGAATGGATTCAGTTGCCTGAAAATGTGCGCGGGATATTTGCTATGGGTGCAGCCAGAGGTTGTGTGCCGCGTTCGAGCGCACATCGGTCATAAGCCCCGAGTGCGCGATGCGACACAGGCAGCGCCCACTCTGAGGTGACCACCGTTTTGCGTTTCGAACGCAGCTTCCGGTACCTGCTACGGGCCTTGCGTGGTTAATGGGACAGCGGCATGCCGGGCGTGCCTGCATAGAACACGATCAGTTCTACCGGGGCCTTGCCGCTGGTGCCTCGATGGGAAGTATTGACCATCTCGGGCAGTACCTGGCCAGGTTTGAGCGTGGTTTTGTGCATGCCGTCTTCGGTTTCGACCAGCAGTTCGCCAGCGACCACGTAGGCGATATTGGGCATGGGGTGCGTGTGCCATTTCAGTGCGGTGTTGGCCGGGAGCGTGATTTTGACCACGGTGAATTCCGGCTTGCCGTCCGGCCAGGTGTAAGGGGTGCCTGTCCAGGATTGGCCTGTCTTGAGCAGTTGTTCGACCGTTACCGCAGTGGGTGAACTGTTGCAGCCCAGCATGAGCAGGCAGGCGCATGCCAGCAGCAGGGTTTTGAGGGCGAGTAAGGGGTGCATGTCAGTCTCCATTGGTTGAGTGGCGACAAACTACCGGTCACTCAGCAGGGTGGCTGTCAGGTGCAGGCACGAATCCAGAAGCTCTGATCCGATGCTTGTGTAAGACGGCGCCCACAAAAAAGCCTCCCGAAGGAGGCTTTTTCAAATCACGCCGCTTGCGCAGGCGTCACCGGATTAGCAGCTGTAGTACAGCTCGTATTCCAGTGGGTGTACGAAGGTACGAACCTGGATTTCTTCTTCGCTTTTCAGGGCGATGTACGCGTCGATGAAGTCGTCGCTGAAAACGCCGCCTTTGGTCAGGAACGCGCGACCTTTGTCCAGTTCCTCCAGGGCCTCTTTCAGGCTGCCGCACACTTGCGGGATCTCTTTGGCTTCTTCAGGCGGCAGGTCATACAGGTTTTTGTCCGCTGCGTCGCCAGGGTGGATCTTGTTCTGGATACCGTCCAGACCAGCCATCATCAGTGCCGCGAAGCACAGGTACGGGTTGGCTGCCGGATCCGGGAAGCGTGCTTCGATACGGCGAGCTTTAGGGCTGGACACGTAAGGAATACGGATCGAAGCCGAACGGTTACGAGCCGAGTAGGCCAGCATTACCGGTGCTTCGAAGCCTGGTACCAGACGCTTGTAGGAGTTGGTAGCCGGGTTGGTGAAGCCGTTCAGGGCCTTACCGTGCTTGATGATACCGCCGATGAAGAACAGGGCAGTGTCGGACAGGCCGGCATAGCCTTCGCCGGCGAAGGTGTTCTTGCCATCTTTGGAGATGGACATGTGAACGTGCATACCCGAGCCGTTGTCGCCGTACAGAGGCTTTGGCATGAAGGTAGCGGTACGGCCGTAGGCATCTGCCACGTTGTGTACGCAGTATTTCAGGGTCTGAACTTCGTCAGCCTTTTTCACCAGGGTGTTGAACTGCACGCCGATTTCGTTCTGGCCAGCAGTTGCCACTTCGTGGTGGTGAACTTCGATAACCAGGCCCATCTCTTCCATGGCGTTGCACATGGAGGTACGGATTTCGTGGTCATGGTCGAACGGCGGAACCGGGAAATAACCGCCTTTGACGCCAGGACGGTGGCCTTTGTTGCCGCCTTCCACGTCCTGGTCGGACATCCACGAACCCTGTTCGGAGTAGATCTTGAACATGGAGCCGGAAATGTCGGACTTGAACTTCACCTGGTCAAAGATGAAGAACTCTGGCTCCGGGCCAACGAAAACGGTGTCGCCGATACCGGTGGACTTCAGGTATTCCTCGGCACGGGTAGCGATGGCGCGTGGGTCGCGGTCATAGCCTTGCATGGTCGACGGTTCGATGATGTCGCACACCAGGATCAGCGTAGGCTGTTCGGTGAACGGGTCCAGAACAGCCGTGCTGTCGTCTGGCAGCAGGATCATGTCGGACGCTTCGATGCCTTTCCAGCCAGCAATGGAGGAGCCGTCGAACATTTTGCCGTCGGTGAAGAAGTTTTCATCCAGCGCATCACGGGCCGGCATGGTCACGTGGTGCTGAGTGCCTTTGGTATCAGTGAAGCGCAGATCAATCCACTTGACGTCATGATCTTTGATGAGTTGAACCGACTTCGACATAGTGTCCTCCGGGGTGGCTTAGGGCTGGTAGTGGAATGCCCTTAATAAGTGGTTGATGCCGGCGCGAATACTCTGCCAAGGCAACCTGCCTCACAAGGGAGCAAATTGCATGCCAGTGCCCCGACTTGGGCGTAATGCGCCAATCTCAAGCAGGTAAGCGGGGCAGACTACCGATTAGCCGCGTTTATCGCACCCAAATGAAGCGAAATCTGGCGTTTATGTTCTATTTTGGTGCGATGAAAACCGTTTGTACGATAACTGGTTAAACCTTGAGCAATTTCCGCTATAATCCGCGCCCCCCTTTTTTGGCAGGCTGCTCGCGCGCTGTTTTCATGAAACTAATCGTTAAAGTCTTCCCCGAAATCACTATCAAGAGCCGTCCGGTTCGGATGCGTTTCGTCCGTCAATTGGCCAAAAACATCCGTACTGTGCTCCGCGATCTGGACCCGGCTGTGGTGGTGACGGGCGTGTGGGACAACATCGAGCTGCAAACGCGCGTAAGTGACCCTAAAGCCTTGAAAGAAATGACCGAACGCCTGAGCTGCATGCCGGGCATCGCGCATTTTCTGCAGGTTGACGAGTACCCGTTGGGCGACTTCGACGACATCGTTGAAAAGTGCAAATTGCACTTCGGCGATGCGCTGGCGGGCAAGATCTTTTCGGTGCGTTGCAAGCGCGCCGGCAAGCACCCGTTTACCTCGATGGAAGTCGAGAAATACGTCGGCAGCAAGCTGCGTCGTGAGTGCGGTGCGGCCGGAATCGAGCTGAAAAAGCCAGAAATCGAAGTTCGAATTGAAATTCGCGACCAACGGTTGTTTGTGATTCACAACCAGCACGACAGTATTGGTGGCTACCCGTTGGGTTCGCTCGAGCAGACCCTGGTGCTGATGTCCGGTGGTTTCGATTCTACCGTGGCGGCCTACCAGATCATGCGTCGCGGCCTCATGAGCCATTTCTGCTTCTTCAACCTGGGCGGACGTGCCCATGAACTGGGCGTGATGGAAGTCGCGCACTATATATGGAAGAAGTACGGCAGCTCCCAGCGCGTGCTGTTTGTGAGCGTTCCGTTCGAAGAAGTTTTGGGCGAAATTCTCGGCAAAGTCGATAACAGTCATATGGGCGTCATTTTGAAGCGTATGATGTTGCGCGCTGCAACGCGTATTGCCGAACGCCTCGATATCGAAGTGCTGGTGACCGGTGAAGCGATTTCCCAGGTGTCGAGCCAGACGCTGCCCAACTTGTCGCTGATTGATTCGGCTACAGACAAGCTGGTGTTGCGCCCGCTGATCGCCAGCCACAAGCAGGACATCATCGATCTGGCAGAAGAAATCGGTACGGCCGACTTCGCCAAGCATATGCCTGAATATTGCGGGGTGATTTCGGTCAACCCCAAGACCCACGCCAAGCGCAACCGCGTGGAGTATGAAGAACAACAGTTTGATATGGCCGTGCTTGAGCGTGCGCTCGAGCGGGCCAAACTGGTGCCGATTGATCGGGTAATCGATGAATTGGGCCAGGACTTGCAAGTCGAAGAAGTCAGCGAAGTGCTGGCGGGCCAGATCGTAATCGACATCCGTCACCCGGATGCTCAGGAAGATCAACCGCTGGAACTGGCTGGCATCGAAGTACAAGCGTTGCCGTTCTATGCTTTGAACAGCCGCTTCAAGGAACTGGATGACACCCGTCAGTACCTGTTGTATTGCGACAAAGGCGTGATGAGTCGCCTGCATGCTCACCATTTGCTCAGTGAGGGACATGCCAATGTGCGCGTTTATCGACCGAGCTAAGAGCCCGGGGCTGTATGCCTGTGGCCTGCGTCACCGGCCCCCCGACGCCGCCGTCAAGCTGTAACGGCTTGCACGGACTCTACTGTTAATCGCTGCCTGGACTCAGTCAGCACACCGAATCCTCTGATCGAGATACACAAGTGATCGAAAATCTACGTAACATCGCCATCATTGCTCACGTTGACCACGGTAAAACCACCCTGGTAGACAAACTCTTGCGTCAATCCGGCACCCTGGAGCGCAACGAGCTTAACGACGAACGCGTAATGGACTCCAACGACCAGGAGAAAGAGCGCGGTATTACCATTCTGGCGAAAAACACCGCCATCAACTGGAACGGCTACCACATCAACATCGTGGATACCCCGGGCCACGCCGACTTCGGCGGCGAAGTTGAACGCGTAATGTCGATGGTTGACTCCGTTCTGCTGCTGGTTGACGCTCAAGACGGCCCTATGCCGCAAACCCGTTTCGTGACCAAGAAGGCTTTCGAAGCCGGCCTGCGTCCAATCGTGGTCATCAACAAGGTTGACCGTCCGGGCGCACGTCCGGACTGGGTTCTGGACCAGATCTTCGATCTGTTCGACAACCTGGGTGCTACCGAAGAACAGCTGGACTTCAAAGTGGTTTACGCCTCTGCCCTGAACGGTATTGCTGGTCTTGACCACACCGACATGGCTGAAGACATGACCCCGCTG
This sequence comes from Pseudomonas sp. FSL R10-0056, assembly GCF_009600105.1. Taxonomy (NCBI): domain Bacteria; kingdom Pseudomonadati; phylum Pseudomonadota; class Gammaproteobacteria; order Pseudomonadales; family Pseudomonadaceae; genus Pseudomonas; species Pseudomonas sp. FSL R10-0056. The sequence goes on along the minus strand of NZ_WIWL01000226.1, from coordinate 79,540 downwards.
TACCAGTCGATCGTCGACAACGTACCAGCACCAGCCGTAGACCGTGACGGTCCGTTCCAGATGCAAATCTCGGCACTGGACTACAACAGCTTCCTGGGCATTATCGGTGTTGGCCGTATCGCTCGTGGTCGCGTCAAGCCGAACACCCCGGTTGTTGCCATCGACGCTGACGGCAAGCGCCGCAACGGTCGTATCCTGAAGCTGATGGGTCACCACGGTCTGCACCGTGTAGACGTTGAAGAAGCTTCGGCAGGCGACATCGTTTGCATCAGCGGTATGGATTCGCTGTTCATCTCCGACACCCTGTGTGATCCGATGAACGTTGAAGCGATGAAGCCGTTGACCGTTGACGAGCCAACCGTTTCCATGACCTTCCAGGTAAACGACTCGCCTTTCTGCGGTAAAGAAGGCAAGTTCGTGACTTCCCGTAACATCAAGGAACGTCTGGACAAAGAGCTGCTGTACAACGTTGCTCTGCGCGTTGAAGAAGGCGACTCGGCTGACAAATTCAAAGTATCGGGCCGTGGCGAGCTGCACTTGTCCGTACTGATCGAAACCATGCGTCGTGAAGGCTTCGAAATGGGCGTTGGTCGTCCAGAAGTGATCATCCGCCTGGTTGACGGCGTCAAGCACGAACCGTTCGAAAACGTCACCATCGACCTGCCTGAAGAATCTCAGGGCAAGGTGATGGAAGAGATGGGTCTGCGTAAGGGCGACCTGACCAACATGGTGCCGGATGGCAAAGGCCGTGTGCGTCTGGAATACAACATCCCTGCTCGTGGTCTGATCGGTTTCCGTAACCAGTTCCTGACCCTGACCAACGGTGCTGGCATCCTGACCTCGATCTTCGACCGTTACGACGTGATGAAGTCGGGCCACATGTCCGGCCGTCAGAACGGCGTTCTGGTATCGGTTGAAACTGGCAAGGCGCTGACCTACTCCCTGGAAACCCTGCAGGCGCGTGGCAAGCTGTTCGTTGAGCACGGTCAAGAGATCTATAACGGTCAGATCGTTGGTCTGAACAGCCGTGACACCGACATGGGCGTTAACCCTACCAAGGGCAAGAAGCTCGACAACATGCGTGCTTCGGGTAAAGACGAAACCATCGCTCTGGTTCCACCTGTTCGCTTCACTCTGGAACAGGCTCTGGAATTCATCCAGGACGACGAGCTGTGCGAAGTGACTCCTAAGTCCATCCGTCTTCGTAAGAAGATCCTGGACGAAGGCGAGCGTACCCGCGCTGCTAAAAAGGCCAAAAACTAAGTTACTTAGTTAGCGGTTACAAAAACGCCCCCGACCTTGCGGTCGGGGGCGTTTTTTTATGGTCGGGATTTGACTCGTTCATCGTTGCCCGTGCTGCGGCGAGCGCGGTCTGTCAGGTCATTTGCGTACAGGCCATCGCGGGCAAGCCCGGCTCCCACAGGGGGCTGTGGTAATTGTGGGAGCGAGCTTGCCCGCGAAGCGATCTGTCAGTCGATTCTGCGCTGCAGGTTAAAAATCCATCAGCTTGACGCTGCTGTTCTTGCGCTCAACGGCCTTGGGCACATACGCGCAGTAACCTGGGCGCGGGCCAATCCGCGGATGGTTGCGGCAGGTATCCGGGCGAATCTCATAAATCGTGCACATGCGCGATTTGCGGTCCAGGTACAGGCAGTCGTTATTGCTCATGCGCTGCAGGGTGAAAATCCCGGACTTCTGGTTGAAGCGCTCAACGATCCCTTCCTTTTGCAGGCGCTTGGCGATGTTCTTTGGCGGGTCGCCCATCTCGAACTCGTCAACGATGCCGATGCGGATCAGGTCTTTGATTTTGACCTCGACCGGCAAGGTGCAGCAGCTGGAAATGCAGGAGCCGCACATGGGCGCGGAGTATTTGGCCCAGGTATCGAGACGGTCGATTTCCGCGGCGGCGATCAGGTTGGACTTCATCAGACTTGTATTCCAGCGTGCATCAGGGCGCGCGATCATACCGGGGTTGCTGAAGGAGTGAACAACCATTTGCCGGTTTTTCGATCAGAGCCATGTTTTAAAGCGTTCAACTGCGAATGTGCCTCGTTTTGGGGCGGCATTCACTTTGTCAGCTTTTTTTAAATAATCGCCGAAAAAAGCCCGAATCAAAGCACTTTGTTTCTGTTGAAGCGTCTAGGCTGACACCACTCGCTCTTCAAATCGCTCCATCTCGATTGAGGTTGTATCGATGCCCCAGGAACCGCTTGTTCGTGACGCACAGGTGGCGGCTTTCCGTGCCGCTGTAGTAGCCAAGCTGACTTACGCGGTGGGTAAGGACCCGGAACACGCGTTTGACCATGACTGGTTTGAGGCCATAGCCCTGGCCGCCCGCGACCATATGGTCGAGCACTGGATGGACAGCACCCGGCAGATTTATCGCAAGGACCAGAAACGGGTGTACTACCTGTCGCTGGAGTTTCTGATCGGTCGCCTGCTGTATGACAGCCTGAGCAACCTGGGGTTGCTGGAGGTGGCGCGTGAGGCACTGGGCGAGCTTGGCGTGGATCTGGAGCGCATCCGTGTCCTGGAGCCGGACGCGGCCCTTGGTAATGGTGGCCTGGGTCGGCTGGCGGCGTGCTTTATGGAAAGTATGTCGACCCTGGGCATTGCCGCCCACGGCTATGGCATCCGCTATGAGCACGGGCTGTTTCGCCAGAGCATTGTCGATGGCTGGCAGCAGGAACAAACCGAGAACTGGCTGGATTTCGGCAACCCGTGGGAGTTCGAGCGTGCTGAAGTGCTGTACTCGGTGGGTTTTGGCGGTTCGGTTGAAACCAAACAGGATGAACAAGGCCAGCTGCGGCAGATCTGGTGGCCGGGCGAGACGGTGCGGGCTATTGCCTATGACACGCCTGTTGTGGGCTGGCGCGGGGCCAGCGTCAACACCCTGCGTCTGTGGCGGGCGAGGGCCCTGCACGATCTGAACCTGGGCCGCTTCAACGCAGGCGATCATTTGGGGGCGGTGGCCGAAGTGGTACGGGCCGAGAGCATCTCCCGCGTGCTGTACCCGGCTGACAGCAACGAGGCTGGTCAGGAGCTGCGTCTGCGCCAGGAATTCTTCTTTGTCTCGGCCTCGTTGCAAGACCTGCTGCGCCGCCATCTGCACGTCCATGAGACGCTGCTGAACCTGGCCGAGCATGTGTCGATCCAGCTCAACGACACCCACCCCTCGATCGCCGTGGCCGAGCTGATGCGTATCCTGGTTGATGAGCACGGCATTGAATGGCATGCGGCGTGGCAGGTCACCGTCGACACCTTGTCCTATACCAACCACACGTTGCTTCCGGAAGCGCTGGAAACCTGGCCTGTGGGCTTGATGGAGCGGCTGTTGCCGCGCCATATGCAGATCATCTACCTGATTAACGCACACCATATCGATGCGCTGCGGGCCAAGGGCATTCATGATTTTGACGTGTTGCGTGCCGTTTCGCTGATCGAGGAAGACCACGGCCGCCGGGTACGCATGGGCAACCTGGCATTTCTCGGTTCCCACAGCGTCAATGGCGTTTCCGGGCTGCATACGCAATTGATGCGCAGCACCGTGTTCGCCGAGTTGCACAAGCTCTACCCGGAGCGCATCAACAACAAAACCAACGGCGTGACCTTCCGCCGCTGGCTGTTCCAGGCCAACCCGCCATTGACCGCCATGCTGGTGGATGTGCTGGGCCCGGATGTGCTTGATGAAACCGAACACAAACTGATCAGGCTGGAGCCTTTTGCCGAGCGCTCCGATTTTCGCAAACGCTTCGCCGAACAGCGCCTGCAAAGCAAATGCACCCTGGCGGCGCTGATTTATGAGCGCCTGGGGGTCGTGGTCAACCCTGAAGCCCTGTTCGATGTGCAGGTCAAACGGATTCACGAGTACAAGCGCCAACTGCTCAACCTGATGCACACCGTAGCGCTGTATCAGGCCATTCGGGCCGAGCCGGGCAACCAATGGGTGCCACGGGTGAAGATTTTTGCCGGCAAGTCGGCGGCCAGTTATGAACAGGCCAAACTCATCATCAAACTGGCCAATGACATCGCCCGTACCGTCAACAACGATCCCACCGTACGCGGTCTGCTCAAGGTGGTGTTTATCCCCAACTACAACGTCAGCCTGGCCGAAAGCATCATTCCGGCGGCTGACTTGTCCGAACAGATCTCCACGGCAGGCTACGAAGCGTCGGGCACCAGCAACATGAAGTTCGGCCTTAACGGCGCGCTGACCATTGGCACAATGGATGGCGCCAACGTCGAAATGTGCGAGCGGGTGGGTGCCGACAATATGTTTATCTTTGGTCTGAGCTCGCAGCAGGTCGAAGCGCGCAAGCGCAATGGAGAGTTCCATGCAGCACCGGATGTCGCGGCCTCACACAGGCTCAATGACGTGTTGCAGGCGATTCGTGGGGGGGTGTTCTCCCACGACGACCCTGCGCGCTACACCGGCCTGGTGGATTCGCTGATCGAATATGACCGGTTCCTGGTGTGTGCCGACTTCGATGCCTACTGGGATGCCCAGATGCGCGTGGAGCACCTGTGGCACGACAGGGAAGAGTGGTGGCGCAAATCCGTGTTGAACACGGCACGCATGGGCTGGTTCTCATCGGACCGGACCATTCGCGAATACGCGACCGAGATCTGGAAAGCGTTGTAGGAAGTTTCACGCGCTGTGGGAGCGGGCTTGCTCGCGATGCAGGCGACGCGGTTGAGCTGAAAACCGCGTGGCCTGCATCGCGAGCAAGCCCGCTCCCACAGGGTCTCTGGTGGCTGTTTTGGAACCCGTTCGGCCAGTTCTGAGTCTGATTAGAAGATTTGCACGGCAACACGCGCTAAACTGCGCGGGTTTTTCGCCCCCTCCCCCTTGTTCGGAGCCTTACATGTCCCGCGTTACCCTGAGTCGCTATTTGATCGAGCAGACCCGCAGCAACAACACGCCTGCTGATTTGCGTTTCCTCATCGAAGTGGTGGCGCGTGCTTGCAAAGAGATCAGCCACGCCGTATCCAAAGGCGCCCTGGGTGGTGTTCTGGGCAGCATGGGCACCGAAAACGTGCAAGGTGAAGTGCAGAAGAAGCTCGATGTGATCTCCAACGAGATCCTGCTTGAAGCCAACGAATGGGGCGGTCACCTGGCCGGCATGGCGTCCGAAGAAATGGACAATGCCTACCAGATCCCGGGCAAATACCCGAAAGGCGCGTACCTGCTGGTATTCGACCCGCTGGACGGCTCGTCGAACATCGACATCAACGCACCAGTTGGCACTATCTTCTCGGTACTGCGTTGCCCGAACGAATACCTGACCCAGAACGAACCTTTGAATGAAAAGGCCTTCCTGCAGCCAGGCACTCAGCAAGTCGCTGCCGGTTACGCCATCTACGGCCCGCAGACCATGCTGGTTCTGACCCTGGGCGACGGCGTCAAAGGCTTTACCCTGGACCGCGAAATGGGCAGCTTCGTACTGACCCACGAAGACATCACCATTCCTGACGCTACCCAGGAATTTGCCATCAACATGTCCAACCAGCGTCACTGGGAAGCCCCGGTACAGCGCTACGTTGACGAACTGCTGGCAGGTGAAGAAGGTCCGTTGAAAAAGAATTTCAACATGCGCTGGATTGCCGCCATGGTTGCCGACGTGCACCGTATCCTGACCCGCGGTGGTCTGTTCATGTACCCGCGCGACAGCCGTGAGCCGTCCAAGCCGGGCAAATTGCGTTTGATGTACGAAGCCAACCCGATGTCGTTCCTGGTGGAACAGGCTGGCGGCGCATCGACTGATGGCCATCAGCGCATTCTCGACATCCAGCCAGAAGGCCTGCACCAGCGTGTAGCCGTGTACCTGGGCTCGAAAGAAGAAGTCGCACGCATCACCGCTTACCACAAAGCGTAAGCCCCTGTGGGAGCGGGCTTGCTCGCGATAGCATCGACCCGGTATGTCAGGCATACCGGGTTGCCTGTATCGCAAGCAAGCCCGTTCCCACTGTTGTTATCCCTCCTGAAATAAATCCCTGCGTCCTGCGGGAACCAGCCTGCGCTTTTCTCTTCTAAGCTTGGATCAAGCGGCACTGCCGACTTTCTTTCTCAGGAGCTTTCCATGAAGTTGCGTTCTCTGGCGTTGTTGTCGTTCTGTGTCTTGCTGGCCGCGTGCAGCAAAATCAATCAGCAAACCTACTCGAAACTGTCGACCGGCATGACCAAGGCCGAAGTCGAGCAGTTGCTGGGCACCCCGACCGATTGCTCCGGCGCGCTGGGCATGTCGAGCTGCACCTGGGGCGATCAGAAGAGCTTTATCAGCGTGCAGTACGCAGGCGACAAAGTGCTGATTTTCTCGGGCCAGGGTTTGAAGTAAGACCGATCAGGAGCGTTTACGATGAAACGTCTTTTAGTCAGTCTCGGGGCTGCGCTGTTATTGGGCGGGTGTGCAAGTTCCAGCAGCGATTCGCTGGCGCCCAACACCGTCTCCAGTGTCGACCTCAAGCGCTATCAGGGCACCTGGTATGAATTGGCGCGGTTGCCGATGTTCTTCCAGCGCAATTGCGCGCAGTCCGAAGCCCATTACAGCTTGAAGACCGACGGGAATGTAGCAGTGCTTAACCGCTGCCGCACTGCCGAGGGCAAGTGGGAAGAGGCCAAGGGCACGGCCACCCCGCAAGTGGAGGGCAAGACCGACAAGCTGTGGGTCGAGTTCGACAATTGGGTATCGACCCTTTTGCCGGGTGTGACCAAGGGTGATTACTGGGTGTTGTACCTGGGCGACAACTACAGCACGGCGCTGGTAGGCAATCCCGACCGTAAATACCTGTGGTTGCTGTCGCGTAAACCGCAGGTTGATCAGCAAACCCGTGATGAGTTGCTCAGCAAGGCCCAGCAGCAGGGCTATGACACCACACGCTTGATCTGGCGCACGCCGGATGCGGACATGCCCAAGGGCACGAAGTAAGGCAGGAATGTCCCTCGGCAGGCGCTGAGGGACACAGGCCGGGCGCTTAAGCGCGCAGCAGGGTCTTCCAGGCGCGGTTCTGGTACACGGCGATGGCTTGCTGCTTGCGGGCGTTGAGCAGTTCGTCGTTGCTCTCGGCGTCTTCAGAAATCGGCAGGTTGGCCAGTTCCTGCAGCTTGTTCATCTCGCCGTACAGACGGTCCAGTTCCGGGATTTCCAGCACGTTACGCGCCAGACGCAGCCAGGCCTGAATACGCTCGATGCGCGGCAGTTGCTCGGCCAGGTCTTCGGGTTGCTGCTGGTAGCGGTTCAGACGCAAGGCAATCGCTTCGTCCGACAACAAACGCGGCAACCAGCTTTGCAGCTGCGCAGCGCCCTGGCGGTTGCCCCGGGTGGTGCCACGGTCCACAGTCCAGCTGCGCTCCATCAACCAGCGCGAAGTGTTCAGGGAGAACTGGCCCCAGCGCGGGTCTTCCAGTTCCTCGAGGAACTGCTCCGGTGCGGCTTTGCGCACATCTTCGTCGTCCTGACCGATCTGCACCAGCGGGCGCCAGTCTTCCAGCAGGGCGTCCAGCGCAGCGCGCAAGGCGCTGGTGGACTGACGTGGTGCGGCTTGACCCAGGCTGCTGACCAGTGCACGCAGGTCGATCAATTGCTGAACCCAGTCTTGCAGCAAACGCCAGTGGCCATTGAAGCGATACTGCTCGGCCAGGCGCTGGCTATTGCCCAGCAAGTGCCAGGCCAGGGCGGCGAAGGCATCGTCCAGGGGTGTTTCTGGCGCCAGCACCGGGGCTGGCAGGGTGACGGCGTAGCTGTTGGCGTCGAACAGGCGATAGCCGCGCTCGGCCTTGCTGATATCACACGGCATCAGGGCCAGCTTCTCGGCCAGTTCTGCGGCCAGTTCCAGCAGGGCAGACGGCTCGCCTTCGCGCAGTTCGAGCTCCAGCTCGCAGATTTCTTCCTTCTGCTTGCCGGCAATCACATGGCCCAGGTCCAGAGCGGCTTCGATGACCACTTTGGCTTTGCCGCGGCCCCAGGAAATTTCAGCACGTTCGCGTACGAAATCCGTGGTGAAAATGGGCTTGAGAGTTTTTTTGTCCAGCTCGGCCAGCTCTTGTGGCCAGCATTCGCCGTCGAGCTTCTTGATGTCGAGCTTGGCTTTGGGCAGGTTCCAGTCGTACTCGTTGCGTACGGACAGGCCAGCAACGCTTTCGCCGCGGGTCTTGAGGGTCTGGATCACGTCTTCGCCATCACGGCGCAGGCGCAGGGCAACCTTGGCCTTGGCCAGGTCGCGCTCAGGTGTATCGAAGTACTGGTTCAACAACTCACGGCTTTCCCAGCCACTTTTGTTGCGCTTTTTCAGCAAAGGGTGCTCGCGCAAGGCGGCGAGGGTTTCGCGGCTGACGCGCAGTTTGATTTCGGTTTCTTTTTGCATGGCCGGAAAATCCAGGAACGGTTGCGCAGCCGGGAAAAAGTGTGGCTGCCAAGGCCGTGCAGTGTACAGGACTCGCCGCCCCGGCGGGCCGCGAGGGTTTATTCTGCGGCGCAGATAGCTCTATGATGGGCCTCGCCCCGCCTACAGGAAGTCAGCGCATGCCCTTACCTTCCATGAAAGAGCAGTTCGCTGCCTTGATCGCCGTACCGTCGGTCAGTTGCACCCAGCCGACACTGGATCAGTCCAACCGCGGGGTGATCGATTTGCTGGCCAGCTGGCTTGGCGATTTGGGTTTCAACTGCGATATCCAGCAGGTCAGCCCCGGCAAATTCAATTTGCTCGCCAGTTTTGGCAGTGGCCCCGGCGGGCTGGTGCTGGCCGGGCACAGCGACACCGTGCCCTACGATGAAGCGCTGTGGCAGACCGATCCGCTCAAGCTGACAGAGGTCGATAACCGCTGGGTTGGCCTTGGCAGTTGCGATATGAAGGGCTTTTTTGCGCTGGTGATCGAAGCAGTGCGGCCTTTGCTCGATCAGCCCTTCAAGCAGCCACTGCTGATTCTGGCCACCTGTGACGAAGAAACTTCGATGGCCGGGGCCAGGGCGCTGGTCGAAGCTGGTCGCCCGCTGGGCCGTGCTGCGGTGATTGGTGAACCGACCGGGCTCAAGCCGATCCGCATGCACAAGGGCGTGATGATGGAGCGCATCGAGATCCTCGGGCAGAGCGGTCACTCATCCGACCCAAGCCTGGGCCACAGCGCGCTGGAGGCCATGCACGACGCGATCAGCGAACTTAAGGGGTTGCGTCAGCAGTGGCTCAATGAGTACCGCAATCCGCAGTTCAGCGTGCCGCAACCGACCCTTAACTTTGGCTGTATCCATGGCGGCGACAACCCCAACCGGATTTGCGGCCAGTGCTCGCTTGAATTTGACCTGCGCCCGCTGCCGGGCATGGACCCGAATGCGCTGCGGGCCATTATCCGCAGCAAGCTGCAACCCCTGGCCGAGCGTCATCAGGTGAAGATCGATTTCGCGCCCATTGCCGCCGGAGTGCCGCCCTTCGAGCAGGATGCCGATGCCGAGTTGGTGCGCGTGGCTGAGCGCCTCACCGGGCATCGTGCGCAAGCAGTAGCGTTTGGCACCGAAGCGCCTTATCTTCAGCAGCTTGGTTGCGAAACGCTGGTATTGGGCCCGGGTGACATCGCCTGTGCGCATCAACCAGGGGAATACCTGGAAATGTCACGTTTGCAGCCGACAGTACGTCTACTGACTCAATTGATCGAACACTATTGTCTGAAATAGTGAAGATACCCATACGATTTATCCACAAGGAGAGCCGCGTGTTGCCAACAATGTTTCGACGATAGCCATCAGCCCGTTGTGCGTTTGCTGTTCTAGCCCTTTTTAGGCGATTTATTTTCTACAGGCTCTGGTTATGCACGATTACGTTAACTGGTTGCGTCACGCGTCTCCCTACATCAATGCCCACCGCGATTGCACCTTTGTTGTCATGCTCCCTGGCGACGGTGTGGCACACCCCAACTTTGGCAATATCGTCCACGACCTGGTGCTGTTGCACAGCCTGGGTGTGCGTCTGGTGCTGGTCCACGGTTCGCGCCCGCAGATCGACAGCCGCCTTGAGGCGCGTGGCCTGGTGCCGTATTACCACAAGGGCATGCGTGTCACCGATGCATCAACGCTCGAATGCGTGATCGATGCTGTCGGGCAACTGCGCATTGCGATTGAAGCGCGCTTGTCGATGGACATGGCGTCTTCACCGATGCAGGGTTCGCGTCTGCGCGTAGCCAGCGGCAACCTGGTCACTGCGCGGCCGATCGGCGTGCTCGACGGTGTGGATTTTCACCATACCGGCGAAGTGCGCCGGGTGGACCGCAAGGGCATCAACCGCCTGCTCGATGAGCGCTCGATTGTGCTGCTGTCGCCCTTGGGTTACTCGCCCACCGGTGAGATTTTCAATTTGGCCTGTGAAGACGTCGCCACCCGTGCCGCCATCGACCTGGCGGCGGACAAACTGCTGCTGTTTGGTGCTGAATCGGGTTTGCTCGATGCCGAAGGGCGGTTGGTGCGTGAGTTGCGTCCGCAACAGGTGCCGGCGCATATGAAACGTCTGGGCAGTGACTACCAGGCCGAATTGCTGGAAGCCGCCGCCGAGGCCTGCAGTGGCGGCGTGGCCCGCAGCCATATTGTCAGTTATGCCGAAGACGGTGCGCTGTTGACCGAGCTGTTCACCCGTAACGGTGGCGGTACGCTGGTGGCGCAAGAACAATTTGAAGTTACGCGGGAGGCGGCGATTGAAGACGTCGGTGGCCTGCTTGAATTGATCAGCCCGCTGGAAGAGCAGGGCATCCTGGTGCGTCGTTCGCGTGAAGTGCTGGAGCGTGAGATCGAACAGTTCAGTGTGGTGGAGCGCGAAGGCATGATCATCGCCTGTGCGGCGCTCTACCAGATTGCCGATTCGGATGCGGGGGAGCTGGCGTGTCTGGCGGTGAACCCGGAGTACCGTCATGGCCGTCGTGGCGATGAGTTGCTCGAACGTATTGAAAACCGCGCCCGTGCCCAGGGGCTGAAAACCTTGTTCGTGTTAACCACGCGCACTGCTCACTGGTTCCGTGAGCGCGGGTTTGAGCCTAGCGGTGTAGAACGCCTGCCGGCGGCGCGGGCGTCGCTGTACAACTACCAGCGTAACTCGAAGATCTTTGAGAAAGCGCTGTAAGGCGCCAGCTGTTCAGGCTCTGGGCTGGAGAAGATTCGTAGCAGCTGACGAGTGGAACGAGGCTGCGTTCGGCGGCGAAGCCGTCGTAAAGTCAAACACCGTGGTGTGCCAGTTAAACTTGGAACTCTGGTTTTACGGTCGCTGCGCAACCGAACGCAGCCTCGTTCCACTCGTCAGCTGCTACGGATAACTGCAACTGCGGTGCTCAACAAGCCCCGTCAAAACTCCCGCAAACACACATCATCTATTACCGCCTTGCCCATGTCGCACAAGTAATGTGAAGCCCAGGCATGGCGCTCGCAGTTCTTGTCCAGCGCGGCATCCAGCGCCAGTTTTTTTGCGCAATAAAGCAACGCCGACACCTGCTCCAGCGCCTGGCGCAGCGGTATGTCGGGGTTGACGCGAAACAGCTCGTGGTTGTCCTGGCCGCAGGGGTCGAAGGTGACAGTGCCGAGAGTTTTGATTGGGGGATGATCAGCCATTTAGCGCGCTCCTAAAGTAATTAAGAGCTGTCACTTTCGTTTCCAGGCGAAGGTGGCAGCTGTACGCAGGCTGGAAACCGGGACAATAGGAACCCGGCAGGTCCGAAGACCTCCCGCGTACAGCCGCCATAGCACATAAAAACAGGGATTGATGGCATTAAGGCGAATATTGTTACCCGGGTTTCCAGGCCCGGTCACTGTTTTTTCAGTGACGGTGCACAGTACGCTTTGCTGTAAAACCCGTAAGCCGTCCCTTGCCTCAGTGGGCGTAGGAACTGACCGCCCGCGCTCGCACGAACACCACCGGTCTGTCCCCTCTCCCTCCGGGAGAGGGCTAGGGTAAGGGGCTTTTGATCTGCCTAGTTACTGATCGCCAAAATACTCGCCTGGTACGAAGCCACAAACAGGTCGAAGTCGCCTTCTTCCGTTTGTTCGGTCTCGGCCTGCTCGAGCAGTGACTTGCGCGCTTTCTCTTCAAACGCAGCCTGATCTTCAGCACTCAACGGTTCACTGCGGAAGAACTCGGCATGGGCCAGGCTCTGGCGCATCGAGAACTGAGCGAAGCTCTCCTTGTGCTCGGCCATGCTGGCCAGCACTTTGGCAGACGGCGTCAGCGACACGTCCTTGATCTTCGCCAGCTGTTCGTCGACTGCCTTGCTGTGGTTATCGCCACCCTGGCTCTGGTCGAGCAAGGCGGCCAGCGGCGCGATTTTTTCCAGCAGCTCGGTAGCCCATTCCTTCATGTCAACGGCTGCGCCATCACGCTGCAATTGCAGGCCCGGACGGCGACCTTCCTTGACTACGCTAAGGAAGTTGGAAGAGCAGCTGCCACAGCCTGCGCTGTCGAACTGCGGGCTGTCTTGTAGCGCGCAATACAGCAGGAAGGCGTCCAGAAAACGCGCTTCAGGCAAATCGATGCCCACCGGCAGAAACGGGTTGATATCCAGCAGGCGCACTTCAACGTACTGCACGCCACGGGACACCAGGGCCTGGATCGGCCGCTCGCCGGTGTAGGTCACGCGCTTGGGGCGAATGTTGGAGTAGTACTCGTTTTCGATCTGCAGGATGTTGGTGTTCAACTGCACCCACTCGCCATCCTTGTGCGTACCGATTTCTACATACGGCGGATAAGGTGTGGCCACTGCCTTGCGCAGGCTGTCGGTGTAGCTGTCGAGGTTGTTGTAGCACGGCGTCAGGCCTGCCTGGGCGTTGCTCTGATAGCCCAGGTCGCTCATGCGCAGGCTGGTGGCATAGGGCAGGTAGAGCGTGTCGGCGTCCAGTTGCTCCAACTGGTGCGAACGACCGCGCAAAAAGCCCGCATCCAGCGCAGGCGAAGCACCGAACAGGTACATCAGCAGCCAGCTGTAGCGACGGAAGTTACGAATCAGGGCGATATAGGCGTCGGACTGATAATCGCGCTCGGTTCCGACAAAACCCTCTGCCTGCATCAGCACTGGCCACAGGGCCTCTGGCAGGGAGAAGTTGTAGTGGATGCCGGCAATGCACTGCATGGTCTTGCCGTAGCGCAGGGCCAGGCCCTTGCGGTAAACGTACTTGAGCTGTCCGATATTGGACGTGCCGTAGTAGGCAATCGGAATATCTTCTTCGGCCGGCAACGGGCACGGCATCGAAGGGCTCCACAGGAACTCGTTACCGAGCTTGCTGTAGGCAAAGCGGTGGATCTTGTCGAGGCTGGCCAGCGTCTGCGCCGGATCAGGCAGGGCCGGGGTGATGAACTCCAGCAGCGACTCGGAATAGTCGGTGGTGATTTGATCGTTGGTCAGGGCCGAGCCCAGTTCTTCCGGGTGCGGGGTTTGCGCCAGGCGAGCATCGGCCGTGACGCGCAGGCATTCGCGCTCGATGCCGTGCAGGCACTGCTCCAGAAGAGAGAGGTTGGCGCGCTCGCTGAGCAGAGCCAGGCGGCGGTTGAGAAGTTGGCTCAAGTTGGATTCCTTCACGCGTCAGTCGCCCCAATATGGGGGTGGTCAGGACGGTCTACAAGGGTGAAGTTGAAACTGGCGTGGTCGCCTGGTTTTGTTGGCATCGCTCAGTTCCGTCCCTGATTCGGCGCCGCGGCGCTCCAAGCGCATTTCGGCACTGCATTGGCAGTGCCGAAATTAACTCAAATCAGCCGTTGGCCGCTACAGGACAGCGAACGTGCCTTGTGCTTTTGCGACCAGCTTGTCGCCCTGCAACACATCCGCTTCGACGACCAGCGTGCGTCGCCCGGGGTGGATGACCTTGGCGATACATACCACTTCGCCTTCAGCCACCGCGCGGATGTAGTTGATTTTGCACTCAATGGTCGCGCTCTGCTGATCGAAGCCATGGGTGCTGGAACAGGCCAGGCCCATGCTGATGTCCACCAGGCTGAACAACACACCACCGTGCAACTTGCCTGCCCGGTTGCGCAATTGCGGCTCCAGGCTCAGCGCAACATGCGCCACACCGTCTTCCAGCGATTGCACGCGGCAGCCGAGCAACTGGCTGAAGGCGCTCTGGGTCAGGCCGTCCGGGATGGCCATCAGCGTTTCTTCAACTGTTTGGCGTTGGCGAACAACGAGGCCATGGCGTTATTGGACGGTGCGGCGGCAACGCTCTCCTTGCGCGGTGCCGAGCTTTGCTGGCGCGGGGCCGAGCCCGGACGTGCGCCGCGAGCACCGTCGATTTTCTCGCCCGGGGTGTCGCTCATGCGCATCGACAGGCCTACGCGTTTGCGCGGGATGTCGACTTCCATGACCTTGACCTTCACCACATCACCGGCTTTCACGGCTTCGCGCGGGTCTTTGATGAATTTCTCGGACAAGGCCGAGATATGCACCAGACCGTCCTGGTGCACGCCGATATCGACGAAAGCCCCGAAGTTGGTCACGTTGGTCACCACGCCTTCCAGGATCATTCCCAGTTGCAGGTCTTTGAGGTCTTCGACACCTTCCTGAAACTCGGCGGTCTTGAACTCCGGGCGCGGGTCGCGGCCTGGTTTCTCCAGCTCCTGGAGAATATCGGTCACCGTCGGCAGGCCGAAGGTCTCGTCGGTGAACTTCTTCGGATCAAGACGCTTGAGGAACCCGGCGTCGCCGATCAGCGAGCGGATGTCCCGCTCGGTGTCCGTAGCGATGCGTTTGACCAGCGGGTAGGCTTCGGGGTGAACCGCCGAGCTGTCCAGCGGATTGTCGCCATTCATCACGCGCAAGAAACCTGCCGCCTGCTCGAAGGTTTTTTCGCCCAGACGGCTGACTTTTTTCAGCGCTGCACGGGTTTTGAATGCACCGTTTTCGTCGCGGTGAGCCACGATATTTTGCGCCAGTGTGGCATTTAGGCCCGAAATTCGCGCGAGCAGTGCTACCGAAGCCGTGTTCACGTCCACGCCCACGGCGTTCACGCAGTCTTCAACCACAGCGTCCAGGCCGCGTGCCAGCTTGAGCTGGGACACGTCGTGCTGGTACTGGCCGACACCGATGGATTTAGGGTCGATTTTCACCAGTTCGGCCAGCGGGTCTTGCAGGCGGCGGGCGATCGATACGGCGCCACGGATCGAAACGTCCAGATCCGGGAATTCCTTGGCTGCCAGTTCCGATGCCGAGTACACCGAAGCACCGGCCTCGGACACCATCACTTTGGTGACTTTCAGGGCCGGGTATTTTTTCATCAGGTCGATCACCAGCTTGTCGCTTTCACGGCTGGCAGTGCCGTTGCCAATGGCAATCAGATCGACCGAATGCTTGGCACACAGGGCGGCCATGACCGAAATGGTCTGGTCCCACTTGTTGTGCGGCACGTGCGGGTACACGGTGGCGTACTCCAGCAGCTTGCCGGTGGCATCGACCACGGCAATCTTGCAACCGGTGCGCAGGCCCGGGTCCAGGCCCAGGGTGGCGCGCGGGCCAGCCGGCGCGGCCAGCAGCAGGTCGTGCAGGTTGTGGGCGAATACATTGATGGCTTCGGTTTCAGCGGCGTCGCGCAATTCACCCAGCAGGTCGGTTTCGAGGTGGGTGTAGAGCTTGACCTTCCAGGTCCAGCGCACCACTTCGCTCAACCATTTATCAGCCGGGCGGTTTTGATTTTCCAGACCGAAGCGCTGGGCAATCATCATTTCGCCGGGGTGCATCGTGCCGGGCAATTCTTCACCGACTTTGAGCGACGAGCTCAGAATGCCTTCGTTGCGACCGCGGAAAATCGCCAGTGCGCGGTGCGATGGCATGCTTTTGAGCGGTTCATCGTGCTCGAAGTAATCGCGGAACTTGGCGCCTTCCTCTTCCTTGCCGGCAATTACGCGGGCGCTGAGGATGGCTTCCTGTTTGAGGAAGCTGCGCAGCTTGTCCAGCAGGCTGGCGTCTTCGGCGAAGCGCTCCATGAGGATGTACTTGGCGCCATCAAGGGCTGCCTTGACGTCAGCCACACCTTTTTCAGTGTCGACAAAACGGGCAGCTTCGGCATCTGGCGTGAGTGTCGGGTCGTTGAACAGGCCGTCTGCCAGCTCGCCGAGGCCAGCTTCCAGGGCGATCTGGCCCTTGGTGCGGCGCTTTTGCTTGTACGGCAGGTACAAGTCTTCAAGGCGGGTCTTGGTGTCGGCGAGTTTGATGTCGCGGGCCAGTTCGGGGGTCAACTTGCCTTGTTCTTCGATGCTGGCGAGGATGCTGACGCGCCGCTCGTCGAGTTCGCGCAGGTAGCGCAGGCGCTCTTCGAGGTGACGCAACTGGGTGTCATCCAGGCTGCCGGTCACTTCCTTACGATACCGAGAGATGAAGGGTACGGTGGAGCCCTCATCCAGAAGAGCGACGGCCGCTTCGACCTGCTGCGGGCGCACGCCGAGTTCTTCGGCGATGCGGCTGTTGATGCTGTCCATAAAACCACCTGACAAAATGTGATGCAGGCTCGCAGGCCCGGGCTTGAAGGCTTGCGAGGCTGGTTGAGCAGCCCGGAAGGGGCCGCTGCCTGGGCCAAAAGGGCAGCCTGTTGACCCGTGAAGTCAGCTGATTACGCCAGATGTTGAAAAAATAAATACTGGCACAACCATTGAAAGTTCGAGATTGCCCGACACAAAAGGCCGCGCATTATAACCAGCGTTCCCGGATTCAGGGGATTGCGCGCGGTGGTCTCATTACCTGGTCTAATGTTTAAGGAAGAAAAATCTGCTAACAATGCACACAATGCGTATCGCAGCGGCTGAGCCATAATGCGCGCCGAGATCACAGGAGCATCCTAATGAGCAGCACTGCACAAACGTCTGAAGGCGAAAAAATCCTTATCGTTGATGATGATCCTGGGCTGAGCAACTTGCTGGTACGTTTCTTTTCCAGCAAGGGTTATCGCGCCACTTCCGTGACCAATGCAGCGGACATGGATCGACGGCTGGCCCGCGAAATGTACCACCTTGTGGTGCTGGATCTGATGCTGCCCGGCGAAGACGGCCTGTCAGCCTGTCGCCGTTTGCGTGCAGCGGGCAATCGCGTGCCGATCATCATGCTGACAGCCAAAGGTGATGAACTTAGCCGTATCAAGGGCCTGGAACTGGGTGCCGACGATTATCTGGCCAAGCCTTTCAACCCCGATGAGCTGATGGCCCGTGTGCGTGCGGTATTGCGTCGTCAGGCGCCGCCGGTGCCGGGTGCGCCGGGCAGCGAAGACGAAAGCGTGACATTCGGTGATTACGAGTTGTCCCTGGCAACCCGCGAACTCAAACGTGGCGACGAAGTTCACATGCTCACCACGGGTGAGTTTGCGGTACTTAAAGCCCTGGTCATGCATGCCCGCGAGCCGTTGACCCGCGACAAGCTGATGAACCTGGCCCGTGGTCGTGAGTGGGATGCGCTGGAGCGTTCAATCGATGTCCAGATTTCCCGTTTGCGCCGCATGATCGAGCCGGATCCGTCCAAGCCCCGCTATATCCAGACCGTCTGGGGCGTGGGTTATGTGTTCGTGCCGGATGGCAACGCAACCAAATGACAGATCATTTGTAGGAGCGAGTCGCACTGGTGCTGTCTGGTACCGTGTGGCTCGCGATTTATCTTTTTTTCGGGCCTCGGGGCTCGCTCCTGCAAAGTATAAAAGCGGCTGTCTATGAAAACCCCTGTCTGGTTCCCCCAAAGTTTCTTCTCGCGCACACTCTGGCTTGTCCTGATTGTTGTGCTGTTTTCCAAGGCCCTGACGCTGGTTTATCTGCTTATGAACGAGGACGTGCTGGTTGACCGCCAGTACAGCCACGGCGTGGCGCTGACCCTGCGTGCCTATTGGGCCGCCGATGAGGAAAACCGCAACAAGATCATCGATGCCGTTGATTTGGTTCGCGTTGTGGGCGGAGGTGTACCCGAGGGTGAACAGCACTGGCCTTACAGCGAGATTTATCAGCGTCAGATGCAGGCCGAGCTTGGCCCCGATACAGAGGTGCGCTTGCGTATGCACACATCCCCTGCGCTGTGGGTGCGTGCCCCGAGCCTGGGGGATGGCTGGTTGAAAGTGCCTTTATATCCGCATCCTCTGCGTGGGCAAAAAATCTGGAATGTACTGGGTTGGTTTTTAGCCATCGGCTTGTTGTCCACTGCTTCGGCGTGGATTTTCGTCAGCCAGCTTAATCAGCCCCTCAAGCGTCTGGTGTATGCAGCTCGCCAGTTGGGGCAGGGGCGCAGCGTGCGCTTGCCTGTCGGCGACACGCCCAGCGAAATGACGGAGGTGTACAGCGCCTTCAATCAGATGGCTGAAGACGTCGAACAGGCGGGCCGCGAGCGAGAACTGATGCTTGCAGGCGTGTCCCATGACCTGCGCACCCCGCTGACCCGTTTGCGTCTGTCTCTGGAGCTGATGGGCAACCACAACGACCTGACCGACGACATGGTGCGTGATATTGAGGACATGGACGCGATTCTCGACCAGTTCCTGGCCTTTATCCGTGACGGCCGTGACGAGCCGGTTGAAGAGGTTGATCTGTGTGAATTGATCCGTGAAGTGGTGGCGCCCTATAACCAGAACGGAGAGCAGGTACGCCTGCGTCTGCAGCCGATTCAGCCGTTTGCGCTACGTCGGGTATCGATGAAGCGTTTGCTCAACAACCTGATCGGCAATGCCTTGCACCATGCTGGCGAAGACGTGGAGGTTGCGGCTTACGTATCGGGTGATGTCAGCGCGCCGTATGTGGTGCTGAGCGTGATGGACCGGGGGGCAGGGATTGATCCTGCGGAGCTGGAAGATATCTTCAACCCGTTTATCCGCGGTGACCGTGCCCGTGGCGGTAAAGGTACGGGGCTGGGGCTGGCGATCGTCAAGCGGATTGCCTCCATGCATGGTGGCAATGTCGAGCTGCGTAACCGCAGCGGCGGAGGGCTTGAAGCCCGTGTACGTTTGCCGCTGGGGCTTATGTTGCCAAGAGGGGCGGTATAGCTTTGACCCTGTGGGAGCGGGCTTGCCCGCTCCCACAACAAGTCTGCTCACCCAAGGGTTGATGCGCTGTCAGCCTTTGCCCTTGGTCCGGGTCATATGCGGGCTGCTGTTTTTTTCCAGGTGCTGGATGATAATCCCGGCCACATCCTTGCCGGTGGTGGTTTCAATGCCTTCCAGGCCTGGCGATGAGTTGACCTCCAGCACCAGCGGGCCGTGGTTGGAGCGCAGGATATCGACACCCGCCACACTCAGCCCCATGACCTTGGCCGCACGAATGGCGGTCATGCGCTCTTCGGGGGTGATCTTGATCAGGCTGGCGCTGCCGCCCCGGTGAAGGTTGGAGCGGAACTCTCCAGGTTTGGCCTGGCGTTTCATGGCCGCGATCACCTTGTCACCGACCACGAAGCAGCGAATATCGGCACCCCCGGCCTCCTTGATGTATTCCTGCACCATGATGTTTTGCTTGAGGCCCATAAAGGCCTCAATCACCGACTCGGCGGCGGTAGCGGTTTCACACAGCACCACGCCGATGCCCTGGGTGCCTTCCAGCACCTTGATGACCAGCGGGGCGCCGTTGACCATTTCGATGAGGTCGGGAATGTCATCCGGCGAGTGGGCAAAACCGGTTACCGGCAAACCCAGGCCACGCCGGGACAACAGCTGCAACGAACGTAATTTGTCCCGCGAGCGAGCAATTGCCACCGATTCGTTGAGCGGAAACACGCCCATCATTTCAAACTGGCGCAGCACTGCGCAGCCATAGAACGTGACTGACGCGCCAATGCGCGGGATCACCGCATCAAAGCCTTCCAGCGGCTTGCCGCGATAGTGAATCTGCGGCTTATGACTGGCTATGTTCATATAGGCGCGCAGGGTATCGATCACTACCATCTCATGGCCTCGTTCGGTACCGGCTTCAACCAGACGACGAGTGGAATACAGACGCGGGTTACGCGACAGCACAGCGATCTTCATGCAACACCTGTGGCAGAGGTAGTAGTGACCGGGAATTCCGGCTTGTCTTGTACATATTTTAGTGCAGGGTTGACGACCAATTGGCCGTCGATCAACGCTTTTGAGCCCAGCAACAAGCGATAACGCATCGATTTGCGGCAGGCGAGGGTGAACTCGACCGGCCAGACCCTATCACCCAGCGCCAGGCCGGTGCGGATCACATAGCGAACCTGGGTGTGGCCATTGGAGCTTTTAATGGTTTTAATTGCCACCAAAGGCGCTTCACAGTGACGGTGACGCAGTTGTACCAGGGTGCCCAGGTGGGCATTGAAACGTACCCACTCGACACCGTCGCGCACAAAAGGCTCGATTTCGGTAGCGTGCAGGCTGGAAGTACTGGCACCGGTGTCGATTTTCGCGCGCAGGCCGGCGACTCCCAAATCGGGAAGCGCCACCCACTCGCGCAGACCGACAACGGTCAAGTGATCAAAAGTCTTCAATATAAGTAACCAGCGATTAACGTATTCAGGCCGCAGGAGGAACCCTGCAGGTAAAGCAATCGGCGATGCCGATTTGGCAATGTACAAAGAGCATTCACGCAGAATATTCAGCAAATGGCGACAGTTATCTGCGTGTCCGCTACTCGGCAGGCAGGCATTCTATCGGGACGAATGCTTCAGTTGTTCATTGCAAGTAGTAGTACAGTTCTGACTATTCAAGTGAAGAGGAATTCCAGTGGCGCAAAAGCAGGAAGAGGACGACAAGGTTCGCCTGGATAAGTGGCTCTGGGCGGCGCGTTTTTACAAGACCCGGGCACTGGCCAAGGCCGCGATTGAAAGCGGCAAGGTGCATTGCCGGGGTGAGCGCTGCAAGCCGAGCAAAGAACCTCGCCTGGGCGATGAACTGCAAATTCGTGTTGGCCTTGAAGAGCGCACTGTCGAAGTCAAAGCGCTGTCTGTGGTCCGCCGTGGCGCCCCTGAAGCCCAATTGCTGTACGCCGAAACCGAACAAAGCATCGCCAAGCGCGAAAACGCGGCTGCCATGCGCAAATCCGGGGCCATGGGCATCACGACTGATGGCAAACCGACCAAGAAGCAGCGGCGCCAACTGCATCAGTTTCATGACGCCAGTGGGGGCGAGTGAGCTGGCCAGGGCCCGCAAGCCGTACGTCGAGTCCGTGGCTGCATAGCTTGTAATCATTCAGGTATGGCGCCATATAGGGTCATCAGACCTGCACGATATTTAATGGCGCTTACACATTTTGTCACCAATTCAGAACTCTATTCTTATGTCCGACTTACACAAAACCGATGCCACACAACGCTTTATGTTCGATACCAGCGACGCCCGCGGCGAACTGGCCTCGTTGGAGCACAGCTACGCTGACGTGTTGGCCAAGCACGCTTATCCACAGCCGGTCCAGCAATTGCTGGGCGAGCTGATGGCTGCGGCTGCGTTGCTGGTGGGCAACCAGAAAATCGATGGCTTGCTGAGCCTGCAGGCCCGTTCCGAAGGCCCGGTGCCGCTGCTGATGATCGAATGCACCAGCGACCGGGAAATACGCGGCCTGGCCCGTTTTGACGCCGACCAGATTGCTGCCGATGCCACGCTGGCTGACCTGCTGCCCAACGGCGTACTGGCCATTACCATCGATCCGGTGGTCGGCAAGCGCTACCAGGGCATCGTGGACCTGAACGGCGAAACCCTGGCTGACTGCTTCACCAATTACTTCGTGATGTCCGAGCAAGTGCCGACCCGCTTCTGGCTGGTTGCTGATGGCCAGCGTGCGCGGGGCATGTTCCTGCAGCAGTTGCCTGCCGATGTGGTCAAGGATGAAGACGAGCGCGTCGACAGCTGGGACCGCCTGCTGATGCTGGGCGATACGCTCAAATCAGAAGAGCTGCTGGGGCTGGATAACGAGACCATCCTGCACCGTTTGTATCACGAAGAAACCGTGCGCCTGTTTGATAATCAGGCCATTGAATTCAAGTGCAGTTGCTCCCGTGAGCGTTCGGGCAATGCCCTGACCAGCCTGGGTCATGCCGATGCGCTCAATCTGGTGACCGAGCATGGCGGTCATATCGAAATCGATTGCCAGTTCTGCAACGAGCGTTACCTGTTTGATGCAGCAGATGTCGATCAATTGTTCGCTGGCGCAGGTGTTGAATCCCCTTCAGGCACTCATCACTAAAACGTTTCAGCTCAGGTAAAACACCTGTCAAAGCCCGTTCTTGCGCGGTTCTGACAGGTGGGGCCTACTCTTTTTGGGGTTTTCTGGCATAATCCGGCCCACTTTTTTCGCGGTAGTAGTGCAAACTTTTCTACTACAAAACGTTTGGCGCACTCGGCCAATGGCCGACGGGGAACCTCATGACGCAAGCTAATAACGCCGTGTACACCGATCTGAGCATCGACGATCTGGTCAAAGAAGCCCTGAACCGTGGTGAAGGCGTGCTTGCCGACAATGGCGCACTGGTTGTCGAAACTGGCCACCGTACAGGCCGTTCGCCGGCTGACCGCTTCATTGTTGAAGAACCGTCCACTCAGGCTGCCATTGCCTGGGGCCCGATCAACCGCAAGTTCCCGGCCGACAAGTTCGATGCCCTGTGGGACCGCGTCGAGGCGTTCAACAACGCGCAAGAGCATTTCGTTTCCCACGTGCATGTAGGTGCTTCCGAAGACCACTACCTGGCCGTGAAAATGACCACCCAGACTGCCTGGCAGAACCTGTTCGGTCGTTGCCTGTTCATCAACCCGGCCAAGTACAACCCTGCCGGTCGTGATGAGTGGCAAGTGCTTAACGTGGCCAACTTCGAGTGCGTGCCTGAGCGTGATGGCACCAACTCTGACGGTTGCGTGATCATCAACTTCGCCCAGAAAAAAGTGCTGATCGCTGGCATGCGTTACGCCGGTGAAATGAAAAAAGCCATGTTCTCGGTACAGAACTTCCTGCTGCCTGCTGCTGACGTGCTGCCTATGCACTGTGCTGCCAACATTGGCGAAGAAGGCGACGTGACCCTGTTCTTCGGTCTGTCCGGTACCGGTAAAACCACCCTGTCCGCCGATGAAAGCCGTTACCTGATCGGTGACGACGAACACGGTTGGGGCGAAGGCGTGGTGTTCAACATCGAAGGCGGTTGCTATGCCAAGTGCATCGACCTGTCGGAGAAGAACGAGCCGGTTATCTGGAAAGCCATCAAGCACGGCGCCGTGCTGGAAAACGTTGTGCTCGACGCTGCCGGTCACCCTGACTATGCCGATGTCAGCCTGACCCAGAACAGCCGCGCCGCTTACCCGCTGGAGCACGTTGCCAAGCGTTCCGAGAAGAACCTGGGCGGCGAACCAAACGCTGTGATCTTCCTGACCTGCGACCTGACAGGCGTACTGCCACCTGTGTCGATCCTCAGCGAAGAGCAAGCGGCCTACCACTTCCTGTCTGGCTACACCGCACTGGTGGGCTCGACTGAAATGGGTTCAGGCAGCGGCATCAAGTCGACTTTTTCCACCTGCTTTGGCGCACCGTTCTTCCCGCGTCCGGCCGGTGAATACGCAGAGCTGCTGATCAAGCGCATCCGTGGCTTCGGCTCCAAGGTGTACCTGGTTAACACCGGCTGGACCGGCGGTGGCTACGGCGTTGGCAAGCGCTTCAACATCCCGACCACCCGTGCGGTGATTGCTGCGATCCA
This sequence comes from Pseudomonas sp. FSL R10-0056, assembly GCF_009600105.1. Classification (NCBI taxonomy): domain Bacteria; kingdom Pseudomonadati; phylum Pseudomonadota; class Gammaproteobacteria; order Pseudomonadales; family Pseudomonadaceae; genus Pseudomonas; species Pseudomonas sp. FSL R10-0056. Next base: position 55,950 of record NZ_WIWL01000226.1, on the reverse strand, counting down.
GAGCGGTGCTCTGATCGGCGCTGAAACCGAGCACCTGGACATCATCAACCTGGACGTGCCTAAAGCCGTACCGGGCGTTGAGACTGTTCTGCTCAACCCGCGCAACACCTGGGCTGACAAAACTGCCTACGACGAAGCTGCCAAAGCATTGGCCGGCCTGTTCGTAGAGAACTTCAAGAAGTTCGACGTCAGCGACGCGATCAAGGCAGCCGGCCCGAAGGCGTAAGTATTCGGTCAGTGTGTTGATCCACAAAAAAGCCGCCTGAAAAGGCGGCTTTTTTGTGCCTGAATTTTTCTGTGGGTATACATCCTGTGGGAGCGGGCTTGCTCGCGATGGCATCGCGGCGGTGAATCAGACAAAACCGCAGCGTCTGCATCGCGAGCAAGCCTGCTCCCACATGCCTAGGCCTCCAGGCCTTGGGTATCCCACTGTCCGCTGCAGATCGCCGCGTAGAGCATACCGATGGTCAGCGGTACTTTGCTTTCCCGACCCTTGGCCTTGCGCTTGAGGTGCGGGTCATTACCGGCGGGCTGGAAATAGCGATAGGCATCGTAGTCCGCCAGTTCCAGGCCAAAACGTTCTTCCAGGGCTTCTATCAAATGCTGGGCATCCGCGCCATTGCAGCCCAAATCAGCATTGATCGCGGTCTTGAGGCTGATGGTCTTGTGTTCCGGCAAGCCGATTTCTTCGTGCAGCAGCTGCAGCAGCTCACGCAGGGTTGGGGTATCCGGGAGGTCTGGGGCGAGGTTCATTATTCATTGTCCCGATTTTCAGTGTGAGCGTTTGTTGGAGTGTCTTTTATGGCGCTGTTAAAAGTGCTATTTTTAGTGCTTGATTGTGTTGGCTCAGCAGCTTACAGATTTAGCAGATGAGTCTTTCCGTATACATAGGCATGAGGCCATATCATGACATTCGCCATGCTCGCTAAAGTCGCTGCGTCAGTAACAGATCTGAAAAAAGACCCCATGGGTACTTATCGTGAAAGCGGTGGTGACCCAATGGTCATTCTCAATCGTAACGAACCTGCGTTTTATATTCTTTCCCCTGAGCGCTACGAGCTGTTGCTGGAGATGATCGACGACGCTGAATTGGCCAGGTTGGTCAAAGAGCGGCGTGGCAATCCTACAATCAAGGTCGAAATTGATGAGCTCATCGCAACTGCCGAGAAAAACTGAGTCGCAGGCAGATGCAATCAAGACTTATACCCTTGAGTTCGAAATTGAAGCAAAAAAGGAGCTGGAAAAGCTGGATAAGGTGCTCCAGATCCAGCTACTAAAGAAGCTCAAGTGCCGTTTGTTGTCCCCAAAGGTTCCGGCCGCCGGGCTTAGGAATATGCCGAACTGTTACAAAATCAAGCTTCGTGCCAGCGGGGTGAGGCTGGTGTATGAAGTGATTGATAACCGTCTGATAGTTCTGGTGCTTGGTGTCGGTCGTCGTGATGACCATGCTGTCTATATCGCCGCGAAGAAGCGTTTGCACTAGTGATATCGGGTAATTTCAAAACACACCTGTATCATCCTCTCTCAATTTGCCCCCGACCTTTTCTCGATCGTCTGCAAACTTGGCGTTAAAGTTTTGCGCGTGTGGCGGTCAATGGAGTGACAGTGATGTACAACACCCTGGAACAGGTTTTCGGTTATCCACAATTTCGTGCCGGGCAAGAGGCGGTGGTCAGTGCTGTTTTGGCCGGGCGTTCGGCGGCAGCGATTTTCCCCACGGGCTCGGGCAAGTCGTTGTGTTATCAACTGCCGGCGCTGCTGTTGCCCCACCTGACGCTGGTGGTTTCGCCGCTGTTGGCTCTTATGCAGGACCAGCTGGCTTTTTTGCAGCGCCACGGCATTGCCGCCGCCAGTATTGATTCCGCGCAAAGTCGTGAGGACGCCAGCGCCGTGATGGCCCGGGCCAAGGCGGGCGAATTGAAGATCCTGATGATTTCGGTCGAGCGCCTGAAAAACGAGCGCTTCCGTAACTTTTTGCAGCAAGTACCGATTTCACTGCTGGTGGTGGATGAAGCCCACTGTATTTCTGAATGGGGGCATAACTTTCGCCCTGATTATCTGAAACTTCCAGACTACCAGCGCCAGTTCAATATCCCCCAAGCCTTGCTGCTTACAGCGACCGCCACGCCCAATGTGATCGCGGACATGCAGGCCAAGTTCGCGATTGCCGAGACGGATGTCATCACCACCGGCTTCTATCGCGCCAACCTCAACCTGTGGGTTGAGCCGGTCAGCGGCGCGGCAAAGCGCCAGCGCCTGGTGCAGTGGATGAACGGGCGCATCGGCCAGCCGAGCATCGTCTATGTCACATTGCAACGGACCGCCGAGCAGATTGCCGAGCACCTCAGCCAGCACGGTATCAGTGCCAATGCTTATCACGCCGGTTTGCCCCATGAGCAGCGCGAGGGCATTCAGCGCCAGTTCATGGGCGGGCAGCTGAACTGCATCGTCGCCACCATCGCCTTCGGGATGGGTATCGATAAAAGCGATATCCGCAATGTGGTGCATTTCGACCTGCCCAAATCGATTGAAAACTATAGCCAGGAAATCGGTCGCGCCGGGCGTGATGGCCAGCCCTCCGACTGTCTGGTGCTGGCCAACCGCGACAGCCTTAACGTGCTGGAAAACTTTGTGTATGGCGACACGCCCGAGCTTGCGGGTATTCGCTGTGTACTTGAGGAGTTGCGTGGGGCAATACCTGAAGGGCAGTGGGAATTTATGCTGCTGCCGTTGTCCGATCAGAGCAATATTCGTCAGCTACCACTTAAAACCTTGCTGGTGCAGCTGGAGTTGCGCGGCTTGATAGCACCGCGCTATGCCTACTTTGCCGAGTATCGTTTCAAATTCCTGATCGAGCCCGAGGTATTACTGGCCAAATTCGAAGGTGAACGTCAGCAATTTGTCTCGGCCATCATTCAGACCTCCACCCGCGCCAGAACCTGGGCCACGGTAAATTTCGACACCCTGTACGGGCAGCATCAGGCCGATCGCAATCGGGTGGTCAAGGCGCTGGATTATTTTCAGGAGAAGGGTTGGATCGAGCTTGAAAGCAAGCAGATGACCGAGGTCTACAGCCTGCTGGTGAGCGATTTTGATGCCGAGGCATTAAGCCAGGAGCTGCATGCTTACTTCTGTGCCCACGAGAGCGGCGAGATCAAGCGGATTCACGCAATGCTGGCGCTGTTTGCCAGTGATACCTGTCTGAGCTACCGACTGGCCCGGTATTTTGGCGATGACCAGGCACCTCGGCAGTGCGGGCATTGCTCGGTATGCGCAGGACATGTGGCGCGTTTACCGGAGCCCCCCGCGCTGGCGCCGCTTGAGGATAAAAACGTTGAAGCACTGTGTGGCGCTTTTATCCACAGGCATCAGGAATACGCAGGAAGTTATCCCCCGGCAGAACGCCTGACCCGGTTTTTATGCGGGATCAGTGTGCCGATGTTCACCAAGATGAAAGCGCGGGCCATTCCGGGGTTTGCAGCGTTGGAAAATTATCCCTATGCCGAGGTTCGCGATTGGGCTGCGAAGCATCTGAACGGTCTGTAATCCAACTACCTGTGGGTGTTGTGGGAGCGGGCTTGCTCGCGATTGGATCGCCGTGGTTTGACAGATAGACCGCGTCGTAGCCATCGCGAGCAAGCCCGCTCCCACAAGGTGTTATGCACCTACCCCAACAACTCGCGTAGCACACGGGTGAAGTCGCGGCAGCTGGCCTCTTCATCGGCATGATGCCCGTCGCGAACTACCCATTGGCCGTTAACCATCACGTTGCGTATCTGGCGGTCGCCGCCGGCAAACAACCAGCGGTTTAGAATGGCGTCGTCCTGTGCGGTGGCCAGGTACGGGTCGTTGCCGTCAAGCACCAGCCAGTCGGCGCGTTGACCAACGGCCAAGCCAGCGACTGGTTGCCCCATCGCTTGTGCACCACCCGCCAGGGCGGCGTCGTACAGCGTACGCCCGACCATCGGCTGATCACTGCGATACATCCGGTTGCGGCGTTGGTCGCGCAAACGTTGGCCGTACTCCAGCCAGCGCAGTTCCTCGACCACGCTCAGTGACACATGGCTGTCCGAACCGATGCCCATGCGCCCGCCTTGAGCGAGGTAATCCACCGCCGGGAAAATACCGTCACCCAGATTGGCTTCGGTGGTCAGGCACAATCCGGCGACGGCCTTGCTCTGCGCCATCAGTTGAACTTCGTCTGCGTTGGCGTGGGTGGCATGCACCAGGCACCAGCGCGAATCGACTTCGACATTGTCATATAGCCACTGGATCGGTCGCTTGCCGCTCCAGCTCAGGCAGTCGTCGACTTCCTTTTGTTGCTCGGCAATATGGATATGCACCGGGCAGGTTGTGTCGCTGGCGCCCAGCACTGCGTTTATTTGCCCGGGAGTAACGGCGCGTAACGAGTGAAAACACAGCCCCAGGGTCTGCGCTGGCTGTTGCGCCAGTAGCGGCTTGAGCTGTTGCTGCAATTTGAGGTATTGCTCGGTGCTGTTGATAAAGCGCCGCTGACCGTCGTTGGGTGCCTGGCCGCCAAAACCCGAGTGGCTATAAAGTACCGGCAGCAACGTCAGGCCAATGCCGGTGGAGCGTGCAGCTTCGCTAATTCGCAGTGCCAGCTCAGCCGGGTTGGTATAGGGCTGCCCTGACAGATCGTGATGGACATAATGGAATTCCGCCACCGAGGTGTAACCGGCCTTGAGCATCTCGATGTACAACTGACGGGCAATGACGCCGAGTTGTTCAGGGCTGATTTTTCCGACGAGCCGATACATCAAGTCGCGCCACGTCCAGAAGCTGTCATTGGGGTTGCCCGCCACTTCGGCCAAACCGGCCATGGCCCGCTGGAACGCGTGAGAGTGCAGGTTCGGCATGCCCGGCAACAGCGGGCCGCTCAAACGTTCTGCCCCGTGCGCGTCGGCATTGGCTGTAATTTGTGTCAGGCGACCATCGGCACCCACCTCGATTCGGACATTGGCAGACCAGCCAGTCGGTAGCAGGGCGCGCTCGGCAAAGAAGACAGACATCGGTTCGGTACCCCAAAGCTTGTTATTTGTATATACATATACAGACGTTTGCCTGCCCGGTAAACTCCGGCAAGCTACGCCCTTTACTCATGAACAAGGATTGCCTGTGTCGACTCCGCCTGTCGTGTCCCCGCTGGCCGCCCACATGGGCGACAGCCCGGCCCCGCTTTACGCCCGCGTAAAGCAAATGATCACTCAACAGATCCAGAGTGGAAACTGGCCGCCGCATTACCGTGTGCCATCTGAAAGCGAACTGGTGACCCAGCTGGGTTTCAGCCGCATGACCATCAACCGTGCGCTGCGTGAAATGACCGCCGACGGCTTGCTGGTGCGCATGCAGGGTGTCGGTACCTTTGTGGCCGAGCCCAAGACACAGTCCGCGCTGTTTGAAGTCAACAACATCGCTGATGAAATTGCTGCCCGCGGGCACACTCACACCTGCAAGGTCATCAGCCTGGGTGAAGAAATGGCCGGCTCGGAACGCGCCGCCGTGCTCGATATGCGTGAAGGGCAAAAGGTCTTTCATTCCCTGATCGTGCATTACGAAAACGGGATTGCCGTGCAAATCGAGGACCGTTTCGTGAATGCACAGGTGGCGCCGGACTACCTCAAGCAGGATTTCACCCTGCAAACACCGTATGCCTATTTGTCTCAGGTCGCTCCGCTGACCGAAGGCGAGCATGTGGTCGAAGCGATTCTGGCTGACCCCAAAGAGTGCAAGTTGCTGCAAATCGAGCCAGGCGAGCCGTGCCTGCTGATTCGCCGCCGCACCTGGTCGGGCCGTCAGCCTGTGACCGCCGCCCGGCTGATCCACCCCGGTTCCCGTCATCGTCTTGAAGGACGCTTCAATAAATGAGCCAGCCCGTTGTTTTACGTGCCGTCGATTATCCACGCATGCCGTGGAAAAACGGCGGCGGCAGCACTGAAGAAATCACCCGTGACGCAGGTGAAGGCCTTGTCGGTTTTGGCTGGCGCCTGTCGATTGCCGATATTGGCGAATCAGGTGGCTTTTCGCGTTTTGAGGGTTATCAGCGGATTATCAGCGTGCTGCAAGGCGCGGGCATGAACTTGCAAGTTGACGGGGCGAGCACGCGGGCACTGTTACCCTTTGATGCATATGCGTTCAAGGGTGAAAGCACCGTCTCCTGCACCCTGATTGATGGGCCGATCCGTGACTTCAACCTGATCTACGCCCCGCAGCGCTACGCAGCACGTCTGCAATGGCTGGATGCAACCGTCCCGCAACGCCTGTTCAGTTCGGCGCAGACCGTATTGGTGTTCAGTGCGGGCGAGCAGGTGCATGTTGGCCTGGGTAACACCTGCCATGAACACCTGGGCCGCTACGACTGCCTGCAACTAAGCGGCAATCGCGAGTTGCTGGAAATCACGCTAACCGGGCTGTGTTGCGTGATTGAGTTGAGCGCGGTCTGACACAGTCCTGATCAGGTGGGAGCGGGCTTGCTCGCGATGCAGGTGACTCGGTTTATTGGCGGGTCGCAGTGATGCGATCGCGAGCAAGCCCGCTCCCACAGAACACATGCGTTACCAAACGCCCCAAATCAGCGCACACATCTACTTCAGTAACACCCCTCGCTAATTTCTCCCTCTCCACCAAGAAACTTCTCTTGCGGTTGCGCACCTTTATTTCCGTGGCTTGCAGCTTTTTCATCAGGAAAATTTTCAGATTGGCCGCTAACTTGCATATGCTTGTATGTACAAGTACATAAGTGTGCGTCGATCCTCTTCTCACACCCGACGCATCTGCCCAACGCTGAGGAGTTACCCGTGACTTCAACTACCCCAAAATCGCCTGCCGAGTTCACCCGTCACCGTGATGGTGAGATCCGCGCCGCCCGCGGCACCCAGCTCACTGCCAAAAGCTGGATGACCGAAGCACCCCTGCGGATGCTGATGAACAACCTCGACCCGCAAGTGGCCGAGAACCCGACTGAACTGGTGGTGTATGGCGGTATTGGCCGGGCAGCGCGCAACTGGGAGTGCTACGACAAAATCGTCGAAAGCCTGACCAACCTAAACGATGACGAAACCCTGCTGGTGCAATCGGGCAAGCCGGTCGGCGTGTTCAAAACCCACAGCAACGCGCCACGGGTACTGATCGCCAACTCCAACCTGGTACCGCACTGGGCCACCTGGGAGCACTTCAACGAACTCGACGCCAAGGGCCTGGCCATGTACGGCCAGATGACCGCCGGCAGCTGGATCTACATCGGCAGCCAGGGCATCGTCCAGGGCACCTACGAAACCTTCGTCGAGGCCGGTCGCCAGCACTACAACGGCAGCCTGGTCGGCAAGTGGGTACTGACCGCAGGCCTGGGCGGCATGGGCGGCGCCCAACCACTGGCAGCAACTCTGGCCGGTGCCTGCTCGCTGAACATCGAATGCCAGCAAAGCCGTATCGATTTCCGTCTGGCCACCCGTTATGTCGACGAGCAAGCCGCGGACCTGGATGACGCACTGGCGCGTATTGCCAAATACACCGCTGAAGGCAAAGCGATTTCCATTGCCCTGTGCGGCAACGCTGCTGAACTGCTGCCAGAAATGGTTCGCCGTGGTGTGCGCCCGGACATGGTCACCGACCAGACCAGCGCCCACGACCCGCTGAATGGCTACCTGCCAAAAGGCTGGACCTGGGAGCAGTACCGCGACCGCGCCGTGACCGATCCGGCTGCTGTGGTCAAAGCTGCCAAAGCGTCAATGGGTGAGCACGTTGAAGCGATGCTGGCATTCCAGAAAGCTGGCGTGCCGACCTTCGACTACGGCAACAACATCCGTCAGATGGCTAAAGAAGTTGGCGTAGAAAACGCCTTCGACTTCCCGGGTTTTGTCCCTGCTTATATCCGCCCACTGTTCTGCCGTGGTGTAGGGCCGTTCCGCTGGGTCGCACTGTCGGGGGATGCCGAAGATATCTACAAGACCGATGCCAAGGTCAAAGAGTTGATCGCCGACGACGCTCACCTGCACAACTGGCTGGACATGGCGCGCGAGCGCATCAGCTTCCAGGGGCTGCCGGCACGTATCTGCTGGGTCGGCCTGGGCCAGCGTGCCAAGCTGGGCCTGGCGTTCAACGAAATGGTGCGCAGCGGCGAGCTGAAGGCCCCGATCGTGATCGGCCGCGACCACCTGGACTCCGGCTCGGTATCCAGCCCGAACCGCGAAACCGAAGCCATGCAGGACGGTTCGGATGCCGTGTCCGACTGGCCACTGCTCAATGCCTTGCTCAATACTGCCAGCGGCGCGACCTGGGTGTCGCTGCACCACGGCGGCGGCGTCGGCATGGGCTTCTCCCAGCATTCGGGCATGGTGATCGTGTGTGACGGTACCGACGAAGCGGCTGAGCGCATCGCCCGTGTCCTGCACAACGACCCGGCCACCGGTGTAATGCGTCACGCCGATGCCGGTTACGACATCGCCATCGATTGCGCCAACGAGCAGGGCCTGAACCTGCCGATGATCAACGGCTGACCTCTGGTCTCCCGTGGGAGCGAGCCTGCTCGCGAACGGCCTTCGCGAGCAGGCTCGCTCCCACATGGTTGTTAAAGATTTCTATAATTTCGGTAACACGCGTGAAGGAGTATTAACGTGCTTGAGTTAAACCTGATCCCCGGCCAACTGAGCCTTGCCCAACTGCGTGACATTTATCAGCAGCCGGTTACCCTCAGCCTGGACGCGAGCGCCTCGGCGCAGATCGATGCCAGCGTGGCGTGCGTTGAGCAGATCCTTGCCGAAAACCGCACCACCTACGGTATCAATACAGGTTTTGGCTTGTTGGCTTCGACCAAAATCGCCAGCGAAGACCTGGAAAACCTCCAGCGTTCCCTGGTGCTTTCCCACGCCGCCGGTATCGGCGAGCCAATCAGCGATGATCTGGTGCGCCTGATCATGGTGCTCAAGGTCAACAGCCTGAGCCGTGGTTTCTCCGGGATTCGTCGCGTGGTCATCGATGCATTGATCGCCCTGATCAATGCCGAGGTTTACCCGCATATTCCGCTCAAAGGTTCGGTGGGCGCATCGGGCGACCTGGCACCCCTGGCGCATATGTCCCTGGTGCTGCTGGGTGAAGGCAAGGCTCGTTACAAAGGCGAGTGGCTGGATGCCGTCACTGCCTTGAAACAAGCCGGTCTTGAGCCGCTGACCCTGGCTGCCAAGGAAGGCCTGGCCCTGCTTAACGGTACTCAAGTATCGACGGCCTACGCTCTGCGCGGTCTGTTTGAAGGCGAAGACCTGTTTGCCGCTGCGATGGCCTGTGGCGGCCTGACCGTTGAAGCCGTTCTGGGTTCGCGCTCGCCGTTCGACCCACGCATTCATGCTGCCCGCGGCCAACGCGGTCAAATCGACGCGGCGGCGATTTATCGCGATCTGCTGGGCACCAGCAGCGCAGTGTCCGAGTCGCACAAAAACTGCGACAAGGTACAAGACCCGTACTCCTTGCGCTGCCAGCCACAAGTCATGGGCGCCTGCCTGACCCAGTTCCGTCAGGCCGCCGAAGTGCTGGGCATTGAAGCCAACGCAGTGTCGGATAACCCGCTGGTATTTGCCGAACAGGGCGACGTGATCTCTGGCGGTAACTTCCACGCCGAACCAGTGGCGATGGCAGCCGACAACATGGCCCTGGCCATTGCCGAAATCGGTTCGCTGAGTGAGCGTCGCATCTCGTTGATGATGGACAAGCACATGTCGCAACTGCCGCCGTTCCTGGTGGCCAATGGCGGCGTCAACTCCGGTTTCATGATCGCCCAGGTGACGGCTGCGGCCCTGGCCAGCGAGAACAAGGCGTTGTCCCACCCGCATAGCGTGGACAGCATTCCTACATCGGCCAACCAGGAAGACCACGTATCGATGGCGCCTTCTGCGGGCAAGCGTCTGTGGGAAATGGCCGAAAACGTTCGCGGTGTTCTGGCCATTGAATGGCTGGCCGCGTGTCAGGGCCTGGATCTGCGTGATGGCCTGAAAACGTCCGCCAAGCTGGAAATCGCTCGCACCACCCTGCGCAGCAAAGTCGCGCATTATGAAAAAGACCGTTTCTTCGCGCCGGACATCGAAATCGCCATGCAACTGCTGGCGTCCCGTTGCCTGAACGCACTGCTGCCTGCACACGTTCTGCCAAGCCTGTAATCCAAAAAAACGCAGAGGGCCTACGGGCTCTCTGCGTCTCTGTTTTCGCCGACAAAAATAATCAAGGACGCGAAATGCAAAACCAGACTCAAGGTTTGAAACGCGGGCTTTCCGCTCGCCACATCCGTTTCATGGCGCTGGGTTCAGCGATCGGGACGGGTCTTTTCTATGGTTCAGCTGCTGCCATCCAGATGGCTGGACCTGCTGTGCTGCTGGCTTACCTGATTGGTGGCGCGGCGGTCTTCATGGTCATGCGCGCACTGGGCGAAATGGCCGTGCACAATCCGGTGTCCGGTTCCTTCGGTCACTACGCCAGCACCTATCTGGGGCCCATGTCGGGCTTTATTCTCGGCTGGACCTATGCCTTCGAGATGATCATCGTGTGTCTGGCCGATGTCACCGCGTTCGGTATTTACATGGGCTTCTGGTTCCCGGAAGTGGCGCGCTGGATCTGGGTGCTGGGTATCGTGCTGCTGATTGGCGGCCTGAACCTGTGCAGCGTTAAAGTCTTCGGTGAAATGGAGTTCTGGCTGTCGCTGCTCAAGGTTGCTGCCATCGTGGCGATGATCCTGGCCGGCTTCGGCATCATGCTGTTTGGTATTGGCACCTCGGGCAGCTCCGATGCGGTGGCGACCGGCATCAGCAACCTGTGGTCCTTCGGCGGCTTCATGCCCAATGGCGTGGGCGGTTTGATCGCCTCGTTTGCCGTGGTGATGTTTGCCTTTGGCGGCATTGAAATCATTGGTATTACCGCTGGCGAAGCCAAAGACCCGCAGCGTGTGATCCCTAAAGCGATCAACGCGGTTCCGCTGCGCATTCTGCTGTTCTATGTACTGACTCTGTTTGTACTGATGGCCATTTACCCGTGGACTCAGATCGGCAGCCAGGGCAGCCCGTTTGTGCAGATCTTTGACAGTCTGGGTATCAGCTCGGCGGCCACCATCCTCAATATTGTGGTGATCTCGGCGGCAGTGTCGGCGATCAACAGCGACATCTTCGGTGCAGGCCGCATGATGTACGGGCTGGCCCAGCAAGGGCAGGCGCCCAAGGGCTTTGCCAAAATCTCCAGACACGGCGTGCCGTGGATGACCGTGCTGGTAATGGGCGCCACCTTGCTGGTGGGTGTGGTGCTTAACTACCTGATCCCGGAAAACATCTTTTTGGTAATCGCCTCGATTGCGACCTTTGCCACGGTATGGGTATGGCTGATGATTCTGGTCACCCAGGTGGCCATGCGTCGTTCCATGACCCGTGAACAAGTGGCCGAACTCAAGTTCCCGGTGCCGTTCTGGCCGTATGCGCCGATTGCCGCCATTGTGTTCATGGTGTTTATCTTCGGCGTACTGGGTTACTTCCCTGAGACACAAGCCGCGCTAATGGTAGGTGTGGTCTGGATTCTCATGCTGGTTGTGGCTTATCTGCTGTGGGTAAAACCTGCAGCGGGTCGGGCAATTGAAGTGGCTCCCGAGCTTTCCTGAGTTTTTGATCATTGACGGAGTGACGCGATGAAAACCCTTTGGCAGCACTGCAATGTCGCAACAATGGCCAACGGCACGTACTCGATCATCGAGGATGCCGCCCTCGTCACCCGTGACGGCTACATTGAGTGGCTTGGCCCGCGTCAGCAGTTGCCGACGGGCGAATATGGGCAAACCCACGGCCTTGAAGGCGCGTGGGTAACGCCGGGGCTTATCGATTGCCATACGCACACGGTGTTTGGCGGCAACCGCAGCGGTGAGTTCGAGCAGCGTCTGCAAGGCGTGAGCTATGCCGAAATCGCCGCGGCCGGAGGCGGTATTGCCAGCACTGTGCGTGCGACCCGCGCGGCCAGCGAGGACGAGTTGTTCGACAGTGCCCGTCAGCGTTTGCGGTGTTTGCTGCGCGATGGCGTGACCAGTGTCGAGATCAAGTCCGGTTATGGCCTGAGCCTGGAGAGTGAACGCAAAATTTTGCGGGTGATCCGCCGTCTTGGCGAAGCGTTGCCGGTCACGGTGCGCAGCACCTGCCTGGCCGCCCATGCCTTGCCGCCGGAGTTCAAGGATCGCGCCGATGACTATATCGAGCATATCTGCAACGAGATGCTACCCGCGCTGGCGGCCGAAGGGCTGGTGGACGCTGTGGATGCGTTCTGCGAATACCTGGCGTTCTCACCGGCCCAGGTCGAGCGGGTGTTCAAGGTAGCGCAGCAATTGGGCCTGCCGGTCAAATTGCACGCCGAGCAGCTGTCTTCATTGCATGGCTCCAGCTTGGCGGCGCGCTATCAGGCGCTGTCGGCCGATCATCTGGAATTCATGACCGAAGAAGACGCCATTGCCATGGCCGCCTCCGGCACCGTGGCCGTGCTCTTGCCTGGTGCGTTTTACTTCTTGCGTGAAACCCAGTTGCCGCCGATGGAGGCCCTGCGCAAGCACGGGGTAAAAATCGCCATTGCCAGTGACCTCAACCCGGGAACCTCGCCGGGACTGTCGTTGCGCCTGATGCTGAACATGGCCTGCACCCTGTTCCGTATGACCCCCGAAGAAGCCCTGGCCGGGGTCACCCTGCACGCGGCAACGGCATTGGGCATGGGCGAGACCCACGGCTCGCTTGAGCCCGGCAAGGTGGCCGACTTTGTCGCCTGGAACATTGATCGTCCGGCAGACCTGGCTTATTGGCTGGGCGGTGATCTGGACAAACGCGTCGTGCGTAGCGGCGTTGACGTAACGCTTTAGGAGAAAGCTTGTGGACAAGGTTCTGACATTCAAACAAGGCCGCGTGCCGTTGCTGATCAGCATGCCCCATGCTGGTCTGAAACTGACTCCGGCAGTCAAGGCCGGGCTGATCCCTGAGGCGCAAAGCCTGCCGGACACCGACTGGCATATCCCGCAGCTGTACGACTTTGCCAGCGAGCTGGGTGCCAGCACCCTGGCAGCCGAGTATTCGCGGTTTGTGATTGACCTCAATCGCCCGCAGGACGATGCGCCGATGTATGTGGGCGCCACCACAGGTTTGTTCCCGGCCACGCTATTTGATGGCGTGCCATTGTTTCGTGAAGGGCTGGTGCCTACGAAAGAGGAGCGTGCGACGTACCTGGAGCAGATCTGGAAACCCTATCACCAGACCTTGCAACAGGAACTCAAACGCATGAAAGACGAGTTTGGCTATGCGCTGCTGTTTGATGCGCATTCCATTCGTTCGCAAATCCCTCATCTGTTTGACGGCCGTCTGCCGGACTTCAATCTGGGCACCTTCAATGGTGCCAGTTGCGATCCGACGCTGGCCCGCGATCTTGAAGCCATTTGTGCCGAGCATCCAGCCTACAGTCATGTACTGAACGGACGCTTCAAGGGTGGCCATATCACCCGTCATTACGGCAGTCCGGTGGACAACATCCATGCTGTGCAACTGGAACTGGCGCAGTGCACCTATATGGAAGAGTTCGAGCCGTTCAACTATCGCGAAGACCTTGCGGCACCGACCCGGGTGGTACTCAAGCAATTGTTGGCGCGGATTATTGAGTGGGGCCGGGAACGTTAAGTCAAAAGCCCCTCACCCTAGCCCTCTCCCGGAGGGAGAGGGGACAGAGTGCGCGCGGCCTCAAGAACACCGACAATCAGCCCCCCTCTCCCTACAGGAGAGGGTTGGAGGCGCGCCACCGATCCAAACCCCATCCTTTTAGTAAGGGCATGCTCAATACCTCCAATCGGGTTTATGATGCCTGACGGCAATCTCTTTCGACCCCTCCCTGGAGTGCGTAATGCAGACCTTGTTCCCGCAGATCAAACCCTACGCCCGGCATGAACTGGCGGTCGATGGCCCGCATGTGCTCTACGTTGACGAGAGCGGTTCGCCAGACGGCCTGCCGGTGGTGTTTGTCCACGGCGGGCCGGGGTCGGGTTGCGATGCCAACAGCCGCTGCTATTTCGATCCGGGCCTGTATCGCATCATCACCTTTGATCAGCGCGGCTGTGGTCGCTCGACACCGCACGCCAGCCTGGACAGCAACACCACGTGGGATCTTGTCGCCGATATGGAGCGGATTCGCCTGTACCTGGGCATCGACAAGTGGGTGTTGTTCGGCGGTTCGTGGGGCTCGACCCTGTCACTGGCGTACGCGCAAAGCCATCCAGCGCAAGTACATGGCCTGATTTTGCGTGGGATCTTTCTGGCGCGGCCGCAGGAAATCGAATGGTTCTATCAGGCAGGGGCCAGCCGGATTTTCCCCGACTACTGGCAGGACTATATCGCGCCGATCCCTGAGGAAGAGCGTGACGACCTGATGAGTGCCTTTCACAAGCGCCTCACGGGCAACGACCAGATTGCCCAGATGCATGTGGCCAAGGCATGGTCGACCTGGGAAGGCCGCGCCGCCACCCTGCGGCCCAACCCGCAGGTGGTCGAGCGCTTCTGCGACCCGCACCGGGCATTGTCCATTGCCCGTATCGAATGCCACTACTTTATGAACAATGCGTTCCTTGAGCCCAATCAGCTGCTGCGGGACATGCACAAGATTGCCCACCTGCCGGCCGTGATCGTGCATGGCCGCTACGACATGATCTGCCCGCTGGATAACGCCTGGGAGCTGCACCAGGCCTGGCCGGGCAGTGAGCTGCAAATCATCCGTGAAGCCGGGCACGTCGCTTCCGAGCCCGGCATTACCGACGCCCTGGTGCGCGCCACCGAGCAAATGGCCCGTCGTCTGCTCAACTTGCAGCCTGACGAAGCATGAAGGGGCTGTTGCAGCGCGTCAGTGGCGCGCGGGTAGAGGTGGCGGGGGAGATTGTCGGTTCAATCGATCAGGGCTTGCTGGTGCTGGTTGCCGTCGAGCCCGGGGATACCGAAGCCAGCGCCGCCAAGTTGCTGCATAAGCTGCTCAACTATCGAGTATTCAGCGATGCCGAAGGCAAAATGAACCTGTCACTGGCCGATATCGGCGGCGGCTTGCTGCTGGTTTCGCAATTTACCCTGGCGGCAGACACCAAGAGCGGCCTGCGTCCGAGCTTTTCCACGGCAGCACCACCGGCATTGGCCGAGGCGTTGTTCAATCAGCTGCTTGAAGCGGCAAAACGACTTCACCCCAGCGTCGAATCGGGGCGTTTTGGCGCTGATATGCAGGTGCATTTGATCAATGATGGCCCTGTGACATTTTTGTTACAAACCTAAAACCCTGAAAAACCGTGTTTTCGTCTGAAAACAGGGGGTTTTAGCGAGAAATACTTGCTGACAGTAGATGCGTTGTAACGCGGGCTACTAGATAATCCTGCGCTACACAGAGACTAATCCGACACGTCCGGGGAATCATTTATTCCTTTGACGGTCGGAACAGTGCTCGCCAACCTGGCATTTAGATCGCTGGCCGTTGGTTTCATCATCTGTTTTCGGCGAGGTTTGCTCGTGATTGTTAGTCCATTAAATGCACCAAAAATGTCTGCCAAGCGGTTGCGTAACGCACTGGTGACGGGCTCTGCGCTCTTTTGCTTGTTCGGTGCGGGTCAACTGTGGGCATTCAGTCTGGATGACGTGGCGGCTGAGGCTAAAACCCTCGCCGAGCAGAAGTACCAAGCGCCGCGCAGCAATTTGCCAAAGGAATTCCGCGACATGAAGTTCGCGGACTACCAGAAAATCCAGTTCAACCGTGACAAGGCCCAGTGGGCGGGTGACAAAACCCCGTTCAAACTGTCCTTCTATCACCAGGGCATGCATTTCGACACGCCGGTGAAAATCAACGAAGTGACCGCCACCACGGTTGAAGAGATCAAGTACGACCCGAGCCGTTTCGACTTCGGTGACGTCAAGTTCGATCCTAAAGCCACCGAAAACCTCGGTTGGGCGGGTTTCCGCGTGCTGTATCCGATCAACAAGGCGGACAAACAGGACGAGATCATGACCATGCTCGGCGCGAGTTACTTCCGCGTTGTGGGCAAGGGCCAGATCTATGGTCTGTCGGCCCGTGGTATGGCGATCGACACGGCATTGCCGTCGGGCGAAGAGTTCCCGCGCTTCACCGAATTCTGGATCGAAAAACCCAAGCCTAACGACAAGCATCTGGTGATCTTCGCCCTGCTGGACTCGCCACGGGCTACCGGTGCTTACCGCTTTACCCTGCGCCCGGGTGTGGACACGGTAGTGGACGTCAAAGCGCAAATGTTCCTGCGTGACAAGGTCGGCAAGCTGGGCATCGCTCCGCTGACCAGCATGTACCTGTTTGGCGCCAACCAGCCGTCCAAGGTCCTCAACTACCGTCGCGAACTGCACGATTCGTCGGGCCTGGCCATTCACGCCGGTAACGGCGAGTGGATCTGGCGTCCGCTGAACAACCCGAAACACTTGTCGGTAAGCAACTTCGCCGTTGAAAACCCGCGTGGTTTCGGCTTGCTGCAACGTGGCCGTGATTTCAGCCACTACGAAGACCTGGATGACAACTACCATAAGCGTCCAAGTGCGTGGATCGAACCTCAGGGCGACTGGGGCAAAGGCTCGGTTGATCTGGTAGAAATTCCGACTGCTGATGAAACCAACGACAACATTGTTGCTTTCTGGAGCCCGGACACCCTGCCGGAGCCGCTCAAGCCGTTTGATTTCGCTTATCGCCTGCACTGGACCATGGATGAAGCAGCTCTGCACCCGGCCGACAGCGCCTGGGCACAACAGACCCTGCGTTCGACCGGTGACGTCAAGCAATCCAACCTGATCCGCCAACCAGACGGCAGTGTGGCGTATCTGGTGGACTTCGAAGGCCCGTCCCTCAAGGCTCTGCCGGAAAATGCTGCTGTGCGCAGCCAGGTCAGTGTGGGTGACAACGCCGAACTGGTTGAAAACAACGTGCGTTACAACCCTGAAACCAAGGGCTGGCGTTTGACCCTGCGGTTGAAAATCAAAGACCCGAGCAAGGCCACGGAAATGCGTGCAGCGCTGGTCCAGGACGTTGAGCCGGCTGCGGCCGCCAAAGCGGATAAGGCACCTGAGACCAAAGCCGAGAAAGCTGCGGCCAAGGCACAGGACAAGAAAGACCACGCAGCCAAGGACGCCAAGGCGCCTGAAGCGACCCCAGCCACTCCGGAGCCGGTCAAGACTGAAAAAGTGCTGACCGAGACCTGGAGCTACCAGTTGCCAGCCGATGAGTAATGCTCAGCCCCACCCGGCCTCGCTCAGCGAGTACCTGGCGCATTTACCACTGAGCGATGAGCAGCGCGCGGAACTGGCGAACTGCACCTCGTTCGCCGAGTTGCATGCGCGCTTGTCGGCGCAGAGCGACGTGGATGCCGCCGAGGCCGCTCAGGCTTCGGTGGGCACGCGTCTGAACCTGACTTCAGCGGCTGAACTTGAGGAAGCAGAAATGCTCGCCCTCGACGCCAGCGGCCGGGTCATGCTCAAGGCTACGCCGCCGATTCGCCGTACCAAGGTAGTGCCAGAGCCATGGCGCACCAATATCCTGGTGCGTGGCTGGCGGCGCCTGACCGGGCGCAGCAACCCGCCCAAGCCGGAAATCGACGAACGCGTCCTGCCCAAGGCCCGCTGGCGTACGGTGGGTTCGATCCGCCGCTACATCCTGCTGGTGTTGATGCTCGGCCAGACCATCGTTGCGGGCTGGTACATGAAAGGCATCATGCCGTACCAGGGCTGGTCGTTCGTTGACCTTGAAGAAGTATTGCACCAGCCGTTGATGCAAACGGCCCAGCAAGTGCTGCCCTATGCCCTGCAAACCAGCATCCTGATCCTGTTCGGGATTCTGTTCTGCTGGGTGTCGGCGGGTTTCTGGACCGCCCTGATGGGCTTTCTGGAACTGCTGACCGGGCACGACAAATACCGTATTTCCGGCGCCAGCGCCGGTAATGAACCGATCCCGGAACAAGCGCGTACCGCGCTGGTGATGCCGATCTGCAACGAAGACGTCACCCGTGTATTCGCGGGTTTGCGCGCGACTTACGAGTCGGTGGCCGCCACCGGCGACCTGGACCGCTTCGACTTCTTCGTCCTCAGTGACAGCAACGATCCCGATATCTGCGTTGCCGAGCAACAGGCCTGGCTGGATGTATGCCGCGAAACCGAAGGCTTCGGGCGGATCTTCTACCGCCGTCGCCGCCGCCGTGTAAAACGTAAAAGCGGCAACCTCGACGACTTCTGCCGTCGCTGGGGCGGTGATTACAAGTACATGGTGGTGCTCGACGCAGACAGCGTGATGAGCGGTGAGTGCCTGACCAGCCTGGTACGCCTGATGGAAGCTACGCCGGACGCCGGTATCATCCAGACCGCGCCACGAGCCTCGGGCATGGACACGCTGTATGCGCGCATGCAGCAGTTCGCCACCCGTGTGTACGGCCCGCTGTTTACCGCCGGCTTGCACTTCTGGCAGTTGGGTGAATCCCACTACTGGGGTCACAACGCAATTATCCGCATGAAGCCGTTTATCGAGCACTGCGCCCTGGCGCCGCTGCCGGGTAAAGGCGCTTTTGCGGGCGCGATCCTGTCCCACGACTTCGTGGAAGCCGCGTTGATGCGCCGTGCCGGTTGGGGTGTGTGGATTGCCTACGACTTGCCGGGCAGCTATGAAGAGTTGCCGCCTAACCTGCTGGATGAACTCAAGCGTGACCGTCGCTGGTGCCACGGTAACCTGATGAACTTCCGCCTGTTTCTGGTCAAGGGTATGCACCCGGTGCACCGTGCGGTGTTTCTGACCGGGGTGATGTCGTACCTGTCGGCACCGTTGTGGTTCTTCTTCCTGCTGTTGTCGACGGCCCTGCTGGCGGTCAACACGCTGATGGAGCCACAGTACTTCCTGGAACCACGGCAGTTGTACCCGTTGTGGCCACAGTGGCACCCGGAAAAAGCCGTGGCGCTGTTTTCCACCACCATCGTCTTGTTGTTCCTGCCCAAGCTGCTGAGCATCATTCTGATCTGGGCCAAGGGTGCCAAAGAGTTCGGTGGCAAGTTCAAAGTAACGCTGTCGATGCTGCTTGAGATGCTCTTCTCGGTGCTGCTGGCACCGGTGCGCATGATCTTCCACACCCGCTTTGTACTGGCCGCGTTTCTGGGCTGGGCGGCGACCTGGAACTCGCCACAGCGTGACGACGACTCCACGCCGTGGAGCGAAGCCGTACGCCGTCATGGCCCGCAAACCCTGCTGGGTGCTGCATGGGCTGCATTGGTGCTGTGGTTGAACCCGAGCTTTTTGTGGTGGCTGGTACCGATTGTCGGTTCACTGATGTTGTCGATCCCGGTTTCCGTGATCTCCAGCCGGGTGAAACTGGGCCTCAAGACCCGTGACGAAAGCCTGTTCCTGATTCCTGAGGAATATGCGCCGCCCCGTGAGTTGTCGGCTACGGCCGAGTACACCCATGAAAATCGCTACCATGCGCTGCATGACGGTTTTGTCCGGGCCGTGGTTGATCCGCAGCAGAACGCATTGGCCTGTGCTTTGGCGACCTCGCGTCACCGGGAAGCCGAGCCGATTGAGTGGTTGCGTACCGAGCGTGTGCGTCATGCACTCAAAGTCGGTCCAGAGGGCGTTACCAACAACGAGCGCATGCAGTTGTTGAGCGACCCGGTTGCCCTTGCACGCCTGCATGCGCTGGTGTGGAGCGAGGGGCACGAAGGCTGGCTGAACGCCTGGCGTGAGTCGGTTGCTGCCGACCCTCACGCACCGCTGTTGCCGTTGCAGCCTGCTGCTTGATCCTTCGTGAGCAACCCGTTTCCGCTTTAAGTGGGAGCGGGCTTGCTCGCGATTGCATCACCTCGTAATACCTGTTGCACCGCGTCGCTTGTATCGCGAGCAAGCCCGCTCCCACAGTGACTGTATCCCCCGGCCATTGGCCTTTTCTGTTTCAAAACTCGTCTCACAACCCTCAGTGAGTTAGCATCCGTTTTCGAATGGGTGAGTGCCCGGCTTTATTGGCTTTTTGCTTCAAGCCAGCCGCTGGCCAACACCTTAATTGAGTAGGTGAGGGGGAGTTGATGATGAAGAAGTTTGTCTCGAAACTGCTGTGCGGTGTCACTGCACTGCTGGCGATCAGCGCAGCCCATGCAGGCGCAATTGATGATGCGGTCAAGCGTGGCACCTTAAAGGTGGGCATGGACCCTACCTACATGCCCTTTGAAATGACCAACAAGCGTGGCCAGATCATTGGCTTCGAAGTTGACCTGCTCAAAGCGATGGCCAAGTCCATGGGTGTCAAGCTGGAGCTGGTGTCTACCGGTTACGACGGCATCATCCCGGCCCTGATGACCAACAAGTTCGACATGATCGGCAGCGGCATGACCCTGACCCAGGAACGCAACTTGCGCCTGAACTTCAGCGAACCCTTCATTGTTGTGGGCCAAACCCTGCTGGTACGCAAGGAACTGGCTGACAAGATCAAGTCCTACAAAGACCTCAACGACCCGCAATACCGCCTGACCTCGAAAATCGGCACCACCGGCGAAATGATCGCCCGCAAGCTGATGTCCAAAGCCCAGTACCACGGCTACGACAACGAGCCTGAAGGTGTGCTGGACGTGGTTAACGGTAAGGCTGATGCCTTTGTATACGACGCGCCTTACAACGTTGTAGCCGTCAACAAGTTCGGTAACGGCAAACTGGTGTTCCTTGACCAGCCATTCACCTACGAGCCACTGGCCTTCGGTCTGAAGAAGGGTGACTACGACAGCATCAACTTCATCAACAACTTCCTGCACCAGATCCACGAAGACGGCACTTACGATCGCATCCATGACAAGTGGTTCAAAGACACCGCCTGGCTCAAGGACATGGAATAAGGCTGATTGAATCATCGCGGGCTTGCCCGCGATGACGGCCTCCCTAGCGATACAAGACGTGGAACCTGAAAGTGATCAAACAAAAAAAAGCCCAGTGGCCCTGGCACGTATTGACCGTGCTGGTGCTCATCGGCCTGGCGGGGGCTTTGTATTACGCCACCTCGCTGATGTCTTACGAATGGCGCTGGAACCGCGTCCCCCAGTATTTCGCTTATCAGGCCGAAGAAGCCCAGCGGGCTGCTGAGCACTCGACCATCATCGAACTGGTACGCAAGGGCGACACTGCCGAAGTGCTGCTGCGCGGTGATGATGGCAATGAACAACGGGTGAGCGTTGCCGGCAATAGCCTGCAACTGGCCGAAGGTGACGAAGTCGACGAAGGCGATGTGATCGGCGTCAACCGCCACTGGGCTGCGGGGCCGCTGCTGTGGGGCCTGTGGACGACCGTCTGGCTGTCGCTGGTGTCTGGCGTACTGGGCTTGATTATCGGGCTGGTTACGGGCCTGTGCCGGCTATCGAACAACCCGACCCTGCGCGACCTCTCGACACTGTACGTCGAACTGGTCCGTGGCACGCCGTTGCTGGTGCAGATTTTTATCTTCTACTTCTTTATCGGCACCGTACTCAACCTGTCCCGCGAATTTGCCGGTATTGCCGCGCTGTCGCTGTTCACCGGTGCGTATGTGGCTGAAATCATCCGCTCGGGCGTGCAGTCCATTGCTCGCGGGCAAAACGAAGCGGCCCGCTCGCTGGGCCTCAACGGCAGCCAGTCGATGCGCTATGTGGTGTTGCCGCAGGCGTTCAAGCGGGTGCTGCCGCCATTGGCCGGGCAATTTATCAGCCTGGTCAAGGACACTTCGCTGGTGTCGGTGATTGCCATTACCGAACTGCTCAAAAGCGGTCGGGAAGTCATCACTACCTCGTTTTCGCCGTTCGAAATCCTGTTCTGCGTAGCGGGCCTGTACCTGTTGATCAACCTGCCGCTGTCGCATTTCGCCAGCCGGCTTGAGCGGAGGCTCGCGCAAAGTGATTGAAGTTCGCGAACTGGTAAAAGTCTTCGACACCCGCGGCCATATCGTGCGCGCCGTGGACAACGTCAGCACCACCGTCGCCCAGGGCGAAGTGCTGGTGGTGATTGGCCCGTCGGGTTCCGGCAAGTCGACTTTCCTGCGCTGCCTCAACGGCCTGGAAGACTTCGACTCGGGATCCGTCAGCATCGACGGCCTGGACCTGGCCAACCCCAAGACCGACGTGAACGCCTACCGGCGTGAAGTCGGCATGGTGTTCCAGCATTTCAACCTGTTTCCGCACATGACCGTGCTGGAAAACCTGTGCCTGGCGCAGAAGGTTGTGCGCAACCGTGGCAAGACCGAGCGCGAAGCCAAGGCCCGGGCATTGCTGGACAAGGTCGGGATCGGGCAAAAAGCCAATGAGTACCCGTCACGTCTCTCGGGTGGCCAGCAACAGCGTGTGGCAATTGCCCGTGCGCTGGCGATGGAACCCAAGGTGATGTTGTTTGACGAGCCGACTTCGGCGCTCGACCCGGAGATGGTCGGCGAAGTGCTGGACGTGATGAAGACCCTGGCCCGCGAAGGCATGACCATGGTCTGCGTGACCCACGAAATGGGCTTTGCCCGTGAAGTGGCGAACCGCGTGCTGTTCTTCGACCACGGCAAGTTACTGGAAGATTCCGCCCCGGAAGATTTCTTCACCTCGCCCAAAGACCTGCGCGCCCAGGCGTTTTTGCGTCAGGTGCTTTAAGAGCAGGGCCTGCCTGCTTTTGTGGGAGCGGGCTTGCCCGCTCCCACAGGGGCAGAGGTTTCTAAACCTTGAACCGCCCCACCAATGTCTGCAAATGCGTACCCAGGCGCGCCAGTTCAACGCTGGAGGCTGCTGTCTCTTCGCTGGCGGCGGCGGTTTGCTCAGACACATCACGCACATTCAATACACTGCGGTTGATTTCCTCCGCCACCGCGCTCTGCTGCTCGGCGGCTGCGGCAATCTGCTGGTTCATGCCCTGAATCGTAGACACCGTGCGGGTAATATTGCCCAGTGATTCGCCTGCTCGACGGGTCAGCTCAACGCTGTTGTCAGTCAGGGCGCGGCTGCTGTCCATGCTGCTGGAGACCTGCTGGGTGCCGCTTTGCAGCCCGGCAATCAGCTCTTCGATCTCCTCCGTGGATTTTTGCGTGCGCTGCGCCAGGCTGCGTACCTCATCGGCCACCACGGCAAAGCCGCGACCGGCTTCACCCGCCCGTGCCGCTTCAATCGCCGCGTTGAGCGCCAGCAGGTTGGTTTGCTGGGCCACGGACTTGATCACGTCAAGCACACTGCCGATCTTGTCGCTTTCGCGCTTGAGATGGCCCATGGCGTCGGTGGAGTGGCCGACTTCGATGGCCAGCTTCTCGATCTGGGCCAGGGCCTGCGCGACCACTGTGTCGCCCTCACGCGCCTGCTGGTCGGCCGCGAGCGCAGCCTCGGAAGCTTCTTCGGCATTACGCGCCACTTCCTGCACGGTTGCCGCCATTTCGTGCATGGCGGTAGCGACCTGATCGGTCTCGACCTTCTGGTTGTTGACCCCGGCGCTGGTTTGCTCGGTGACCGCCGAGAGTTCTTCGGCGGCACTGGCGATTTGCGTTATGCCGTCGCTGATACCGCCAATCAACTCCCGCAGGCCGGCAGTCATGCGCTGTATGGCTTGCTGTAGCTGGCCCAGCTCGTCGCGGCGGTCGGTCGGGTGGTCGTGGGTCAGGTCGCCTGCTGCAATGCGCTCAACGGTTTTGAGGGTGCGTTGCAGCGGTATGACTATCTGGCGGGTAATAACCCAGGCAGCAATGATGCCCAGTACCAGTGCCAGCAGTGTGCAGCCGATCAGCAGGTTGGTAGCCTGGCGGCTTTCGTTGTTGCGTTTGGTGGCCTGCAGGGTCGAGAGCTTCTGGCTTTGCTCGATCAGGACATTGCCCTGCTGGTGCATGCGTTCAACGGCTTGATCACTGGCCTGCGTACCCTGGATCAGGTCGGCGAAGGCACGTTTGTACTCCGCCACGGCGTTGAGCTGCTGCTCAACCAGGGCCAGGTCGTCGGGAGAGGTCAGCTGTTTGCGCGACAACGCCAGTGCGTTGTCCAGTTCGCTCAGTTGGTTGGTAACGCCGGCAAGTGCGCTTTCCCCGGGCTGGCGTTCATATTCGAGGCGGGCAATACGCAGGTCTTTGGTCAGGCTGATGATTTTCGAAATGTTGGCCAGCTTGTCGCCCCGGTCGATCACCGAGACCAGGCCGTTCCAGCCCGTGCCGGCAATCAGCAGGGTCAGCACCAGCACCAGGCCGAAGCCCAGGCAGAGTTTGCGGTTGACGCTGATATTGCCCAGCAGTTGGGCCAGCTGACGGTACATGGTGATACTCCTTGGAGGGGTATCAGGTCATCGGCGTCGTGGCCCGGAACTGAAGGACAGTTGCCGTTAGTGTGACGAAAGTCGCACCGCTCCTGGTCAGACCTTGAAACGGGCCACCAGGGTTTGCAGCTGTGTGCCTAGCCGTGCGAGTTCAATGCTGGAGGCGGCGGTCTGCTTACTGGCGGTGGCAGTTTGCTCTGACACGTCGCGCACATTCACCACACTGCGGTTGATCTCTTCGGCCACCGCGCTTTGTTGCTCGGCCGCGGCCGCAATCTGCTGATTCATACCTTGAATGGTCGATACGGTACGGGTAATGGTGCTCAAAGACTCACCCGCCCGACGGGTCAACTCGACACTGCTGTCCGTCAGCAACCGGCTGCTGTCCATGCTGCTGGATACTTGTTGCGTACCGTTTTGCAGGCCCGTGATCAGCACTTCAATCTCTTCCGTGGACTTCTGCGTGCGCTGCGCCAGGCTGCGTACCTCGTCGGCCACCACGGCAAAACCACGACCTGCCTCTCCGGCACGGGCGGCTTCAATTGCGGCGTTGAGGGCCAGCAAGTTGGTTTGTTGCGAAACAGCCTTGATGACATCCAGTACGCTACCGATCTTGTCACTTTCGTGCTTCAGATGTGCCATTGCATCAGTGGATAGCTGCACTTCCGCCACCAGGCGGCCAATCTGCTCAACGGCCTGGGCCACCACGGTGTCACCCTCCTGAGCTTGCAGGTCGGCGGTGATCGCGGCTTTGGACGCTTCCTGGGCATTGCGCGCGACTTCATGCACGGTGGCGGCCATTTCATTCATGGCAGTGGCGACCTGATCGGTTTCGATGCGCTGGCTGTTGACCCCTGCGCTGGTTTGCCCGGTAACGGCAGACAGCTGCTCCGCTGCGCTGGCAATTTGGCTAACGCCTTCGCCGATCCCGCAGATCAGTTCGTGCAAGCCCCCGCGCATGACTTCAATGGCCTGCTGCAGCTGGCCGGGTTCGTCACGGCGGGTTGTCGGGCGGCTCTGGCTGAGGTCACCGGCTGCCACGGCCCGGACAATATTGAGCGTGTCGCGCAAGGGCGTAACGATCTGCCAGGTGATGATCCAGGCCGCGATAATGCCCAGCACCAGTGCCAATGATGCGCAGACCAGCAGCGCGGTTTTGGCGTGTCGGGTATCGATATCCCGTTGGTCAAGTTGTGACAGGGACAGTTTGTTGCTCAGGTCGACCAGTGCATCGCCCAGTACTTGCAGTTGTGATAATTGCTTGTCGCTATTCACTTGGGAATCGCGAAAGTCGATAAAGGCAGCGCGGTAGTTCTTCAGCGAAGCGATGGCCTGCTCGAATTGAGGGGCATAGGTAGCGGGCAGTCGCTTACTGAGGCTGGCCAGTTCTGCCAGCGCTTGATCGATGGCTTCCACGGCAGGCACCGCGGCATCGATGTCGCCGGTGTGGGTGTAGCCGCGCACCTCGAAGCGGGCCTGCAACAGCGACCGGTTGACCTGGTTGACGCTGTTGAACTCGGCCAGGTTTTCACTCTGGAGCACGTCCTTTTCGATCCCGGCAATCTGGCTGAGGGCGGCGACGGATGTTGCACCGAGCTTGGCCCTGCTGACTTCGCGTGCCCGGGTCGCCTCATCGATAGTGGCGAAGATGCTCTTGTACTGCTCGACGGCCCTGATTTCGTCCTTGCTCATGCTCAGGTCATTGGCCTGGACCATCAGCTTGTTGGCGGCGACCAGCTGGTTACCGATCTTGTTGAGCAGGTCATTGACCTCGCCCGGGCCGTTTTCACCGTTGTTCTTGTCGTAGGTGACGCGGGCAATGCGCAAATCCTTGATCAGGGCGATGACCTGGGAAATATTGGCCAGCTTGTCGCCCCGCTCAATCACGCTGGTCAGCCCCTTCCAGCCGGTGATGGTGATGAGCAGGGTCAGCAGCAACACAAGGCCGAAGCCCAGGCCGAGCTTACGATTGACACTGATATTGCCTAGTGTGGCAGTCAACCAATGGTTCATGGACGAGTTCCTTTTTTTGATCGATTGGCATCGATAACAGCCGTCCATGGCTTCTTGAGTGATATTGAAGTGCTACTGCATCGGCTCGAGCGAGCAAATCTTAAGGAGGAAAAGAGGCTACACAAATGTCAGGGGCTGCTGCGGGCCTGGAATGCGCCCGCAGCGCCCTGCAGAGCGGTCTAGAACAGGCGGGCGAGCAGCGCCGTGACGGCGGTTTCGACCCGCAGGATGCGTGCGCCCAGTTGCACTGGCTGCAAGCCCGCCTTGGCCAGCAAGTCGATCTCGTAGGGGATCCAGCCACCCTCAGGGCCGATGGCCAGGGTTACGGCCTCATCCAGCCCGCGCGGGCAGGCCGGGTAATCCCCCGGGTGGCCCACCAGGCCCAGGGTGCCTTCCACCAGCGCCGGCAGGCGGTCTTCGACAAACGGCTTGAAGCGTTTTTCGATGATGACCTCGGGCAACACGCTGTCACGGGACTGCTCCAGCCCCAGGATCAACTGTTCACGGATGGCTTCGGGCTCCAGAAACGGTGTCTGCCAGAAGCTTTTTTCAACCCGGTAGCTGTTGACCAGAATGATCTTGGGCACACCCATCGAGGCTACGGTTTGCAGCACCCGGCGCAGCATTTTCGGGCGCGGCAGCGCCAGCAGCAGGGTCAGTGGCAGTTTGGCGGGTGGCGGCAGGTCCAGGCTGTGGATAACCAGCTCAGCCTCTTTGGCCTCCAGACGCACCAGTTCGGCGCTGCCCATCAGCCCGCCAATGCGCCCCACGCGCAGGCTGTCGCCCACTGCAGCACGGTGAACTTCCTGCATATGCGTCAGGCGCCGGTCACGCAGGATCACGCGGTCGGCGGCAATGAAATCAGCCTCTTCGAGGAGCAGCAGGTTCACGCTTGTGGTGCTGGCGGTTGGGCGTCGTTATCGGCCGGTTGCTCGTCTGCGTCATCGCCACGCTTGTTTTTGCTGACCAGGCTGCCAAACAGGATGCCGATTTCAAACAGCATCCACATCGGGATCGCCAGCAAGGTTTGCGAGAAAATGTCGGGCGGGGTCAGGATCATGCCGACCACGAAGCAGCCGATAATCACGTAGGGGCGGATCTTGCGCAGGTATTGCACATCGACGATGCCGATCCACACCAGCAGCACTACGGCTACGGGGATTTCAAAGGCCACGCCAAAAGCAAAGAACAGGGTCATGACGAAATCAAGGTAGCTGCTGATATCGGTCATCATCGCAACCCCTTCCGGGGTGGCAGCGGCGAAGAACTTGAACACCAGCGGGAATACCAGGAAGTAGGCAAAGGCCATGCCGGCGTAAAACAGGAAAATGCTCGACACCAGCAGGGGCACGGCGATGCGTTTTTCATGCTTGTACAGGCCCGGTGCAATAAACCCCCAGATCTGATGCAGGATCACCGGAATGGCGATAAACAGCGAGACCATCATGGTCAGCTTGAGCGGGGTCAGGAACGGCGAGGCCACGTCGGTGGCGATCATCGTTGCACCCACCGGCAGGTATTCACGCAGCGGCGTGGAGACCAGGGTGTAGATCTGCTGGGTAAAGGCAAACAGCCCGGCAAAAATGATGAAAATCGCCGCGATGCAGCGCAACAGGCGGGTACGCAACTCGGTCAGGTGCGAAACCAGCGGCATTGGCTGGTCGTGTTCAGGCTTATCGCTCATGCGCTTAAGGGGCTCGCGGTGGCAGGGTGGGGTCGTGTGGCGCTGCCGGTTGCGGCGCAGGGGCGGACGCGGTTTTGCTCAGGGTCACGGGCGCAGCGCTCGCAGACTCTGGGTGTGCGACGGGAGCGGTACTGACAGGTGGCTCGGTGGGCGTTAACGGCTTCACAGCGTCCTGCAGCGGAGCCAGAATTTTCTTGGCTTCCTCTTCCATCGACAGGATATGTTCGTTGTGCAGCTGCCGACGTATTTCGTCCGCGCCGATTTCCCGTTCAACTTCCTGTTTGATCGCATTAAAGCTGCGTTTCAGGCGCCCGATCCACAGGCCCGCCGTGCGTGCAGCACCCGGCAAGCGCTCGGGGCCGAGCACCAGCAGGGCCACCAGGCCGACGAGCAGCAGTTCACTGAAGCTGATACCGAACATTAGTTTTGGCTCACACGTCTTTGCGGGTCGGCTCTTCGACTTTTTGCGCCTGCACGTCGATGGTGTGCGGCTCGTTCAGGGTCGAAGTGGTGTGCGGCTGCGGCGCGGCGGTTGGCTGCGCAGGTGGAACCACGGGCTCGGCAGGCTTTTCGTCGTCGTTCATGGCCTTGCGAAAGCCCTTGATCGATTCGCCGACATCCGTGCCCAGGTTTTTCAGTTTTTTGGTGCCGAAGACAAGGACTACGACTACCAGAATGACGATCCAGTGTTTCCAGTCAAAAATGCCCATGATCTGTTCCTTTGCAAATAAGGGTTAGGTGGACGGCCGCGAGGCTTTTTCCACATGGCCGGAGGTGCCGATACGACGTTCCAGTTCATCCAGTACGGCCTGAGGATGCTGCCCCAGCTGGGCCAGCATGATCATGCTATGGAACCACAGATCGGCTGTTTCGTAGATGACATCGCTGCAATCACCGCTGATGGCAGCGTCCTTGGCGGCGATGATGGTCTCGATCGACTCTTCGCCGACCTTTTCCAGAATCTTGTTCAGGCCCTTGTGGTACAGACTGGCCACATAGGAGCTGTCCGGGGTTGCGCCTTTGCGCGCTTCGAGCACTTGGGCTACGCGGCTCAGAGTGTCAGTCATGGGAGTGCCCTGCTTGGTAAATGGCGTGCGGATCTTTAAGTACCGGGTCGACGATCTTCCACTCGGCGTTTTCGTACACGCGGTAGAAGCAGCTCTGACGGCCGGTATGGCAGGCGATATCACCGATTTGTTCGACCATCAGGATGATCACATCGGCGTCGCAGTCCAGGCGCATTTCATGCAGCTTTTGCACATGGCCGGACTCTTCGCCCTTGCGCCACAGCTTGCCACGGGAACGTGACCAGTAGATGGCACGGTTCTCGGTTGCCGTCAGGCTCAGTGCCTCGCGGTTCATCCAGGCCATCATCAGTACGCGCCCGGTTTTGTGGTCCTGGGCAATCGCCGGCACCAGGCCGTCGTTGTCCCATTTGATCTCGTCCAGCCAGTCTTTCATGTTCGACTCCGACAACCTGCCTCAGCCCTGTGGCTGAGGCCTGGTGAATTAACAGTTTGCCAGCCTCGACCGGGGCTGGCTATCGGCGCACGATCAGATACAAGCCCACGGCCAGCATTATGCCGGCAGGCCAATAGCCTGCAGTGTGTAGCGGGCCAATACTGGCCAGTAATGCGCCAGCGGCCAGATGCCCGGCACCGATCAGGCGCAGGAACCAGCTGTCACGGGGTTCGCGCACGACCAATTGTTTGTTATGGGCATGGGGCTGCGACATGCGTTCGAGCAAGTCGCGGGTCATGCCGGCCAGATGCGGGATCTGCTCGACCTGGCTGTGCAGGTTGCGCAGCAGGGTCTTGGGGCTGACGCGCTCACGCATCCAGCGCTCAAGGAACGGCTGGGCGGTACTCCACAAATCCAGGTCGGGGTACAGCTGGCGGCCCAGGCCTTCGATATTGAGCAGGGTTTTTTGCAGCAGCACCAACTGTGGCTGGACTTCCATATTGAAGCGTCGCGCCGTTTGGAAAAGGCGCATAAGCACCTGGCCAAAGGAAATTTCCTTCAGCGGCTTTTCGAAGATCGGCTCACACACGGTGCGGATCGCCGCTTCAAACTCGTTGAGCTTGGTGTGCGCCGGTACCCAGCCTGAATCGATGTGCAACTGCGCCACGCGCCGGTAATCGCGCTTGAAAAAGGCGAACAGGTTGCGCGCCAGATAGTCCTGGTCCTCGGGGGTCAGGCTGCCGACAATGCCGCAGTCGATGGCGATGTATTGCGGGGCCCACGGGTTCACGGTGCTGACAAAAATGTTGCCGGGGTGCATGTCGGCATGAAAGAAGCTGTCGCGGAACACCTGGGTGAAGAAAATCTCCACGCCACGTTCGGCCAGCATTTTCATGTCGGTGCGCTGATCGGCCAGGGCTGCAAGGTCGGTGACCTGGATCCCGTAGATGCGCTCCATCACCAACACTTTCGGGCGGCACCAGTCCCAGTAGACTTGCGGCACATACATCAGCGGCGAGCCTTCGAAGTTGCGCTTGAGCTGGCTGGCATTGGCCGCTTCACGCAACAGATCGAGTTCGTCGTAAATGGTTTTTTCGTAGTCACTGACCACATCCACCGGATGCAGCAGGCGGGCGTCTGCGCTCAAACGCTCGGCAGTGCGGGCGAGGATAAACAGCCAGGCCAGGTCGGAGCCGATGATCGGCTTGAGGCCCGGGCGTACAACCTTGACCACCACTTCTTCGCCGGTCTTGAGTTTGGCCGAGTGAACCTGGGCCACCGAGGCCGAGGCCAGTGGTTCGATATCAAAACGGCTGAACACTTCACTGATCCGGGCGCCGAGCTGTTCTTCGATCAGCTTGACTGCCAACTGCGGGTCAAACGGCGGTACGCGGTCTTGCAGCAGCATCAGCTCATCGGCGATATCGGCGGGCAGCAGGTCGCGGCGGGTCGAAAGGATCTGGCCGAACTTGATGAAAATCGGCCCCAGATCCTGCAATGCCAGACGCAGGGCGGCACCGCGGCTCAGCTCCAGTTTTTTGCGCGGGAACCAGCGCCACGGCAGTGCATAGCGCAGGGACAACATCCACCACGGCAAGGGCAGGGCGAACAGCAGGTCATCGAGCCGGTAGCGAATGACGACGCGCTGGATGCGGAACAAACGGCGTATGGCAAGCAGCTTCATGCGTTATCGCTGGAATTGAGGGATCGGCAAAGGCGCTCAAAGCGCGCTTCAAGGCGATCCAGGTCGAGTTTGAGTTGGTCCAGCTCGTCAAAGCGCGCTTGCGCCTCACGTTCTCCGACCAAAGTGCGGGCTTCTTCGCTCAGGTATTCGGCCAGGTTCTGGTTGATGCTGGCGAAACCTTGTTG
This sequence comes from Pseudomonas sp. FSL R10-0056, assembly GCF_009600105.1. Taxonomy (NCBI): domain Bacteria; kingdom Pseudomonadati; phylum Pseudomonadota; class Gammaproteobacteria; order Pseudomonadales; family Pseudomonadaceae; genus Pseudomonas; species Pseudomonas sp. FSL R10-0056. The sequence goes on along the minus strand of NZ_WIWL01000226.1, from coordinate 24,638 downwards.
ATACCAGTTGGCGCGGCTGCGTACATGGCCACCGATCAATGCCGTTGCCACAGGCCCGATCCAGTTCGAAAGTTCATACTCCCAATCCAGTTCCAGGTCTTGCAGCACCGCCGCCAATTCCATCAACACAGCGCTGTCGCCTTCGAGTTCGACTTCAGGGCTGTGCAGGATGGCGCTCTTGTCCTTGCTCAGAGCAAGGCGCAACAGGCTGGAGGCAGGCGCGCGCAGGGTGCAGTCAGGCTCGGCTGCCCATTGGCTCGCCAGCATCAGGCCTTCTTCGCTGGGCAGAATAAACAGGTGCAGCGAGGGGCTGGCGCAATCGACGGCAATCAACTTGCCGGTCAAGGGGCGCAAACGCGCCAGGGCCGTGCTGTCCAGCCGCAATACGCGGTTGACGCCGTGTTCGACGCTGGCGAGAAGGCCGCGCAGCAACATCAGGGCTTGATGCCGCGATGCAGGGCGACGATACCTGAGGTCATGTTGTGATAGGTCACGCGGTCAAAACCGGCCTCGACCATCATCGACTTCAGGGTTTCCTGGTCCGGGTGCATGCGGATCGATTCTGCCAGGTAGCGATAGCTTTCCGGGTCGTTGAGGATCAGCTTGCCCACCATCGGCATGAAAGCGAACGAGTAGGTGTCGTAGACCTTGGACATCAGCGCGTTGGTCGGCTTGGAGAACTCCAGTACCAACAGGCGGCCGCCCGGCTTCAGCACGCGCAGCATGGAGCGCAGGGCGTCTTCCTTGTGGGTCACGTTGCGCAGGCCGAAAGCGATGGTCACGCAATCGAAATAGTTGTCCGGGAACGGCAGCTTTTCAGCGTCGGCCTGAACGAACTCGATATTGCCGGCTACGCCCTTGTCCAGCAGGCGGTCACGGCCGACTTTGAGCATGGACGCGTTGATATCAGCCAGCACGACCTGGCCGGTAGGGCCAACCAGATGGGAGAACTTGCGGGCCAGATCGCCGGTACCGCCAGCGATGTCCAGCACCTTGTTGCCCGGGCGTACACCGGACAGCTCGATGGTAAAACGCTTCCACAGACGGTGCATGCCGCCTGACAGAACGTCGTTCATCAGGTCATATTTGCCGGCTACAGAGTGGAAAACCTCGGCGACTTTCTCGGCCTTCTGGCTTTCCGGTACGTTTTTGAAGCCGAAGTGAGTGGTGGGTTCGGCATCGCTGCCTTTGCGCTGATCAGTCATATCGCTGTCACCAAAAGAGAATGCTGGCCATTCTAATCCCGGTGGCCGGCTTTGTCTTGGCGAGGGTGAATGTATAGTGGCGGCTTTATTTATCAGGAGCCACGCCATGGCGCGTATCAGCGTTGAACGTACCCACAGTCTGGGCCTTGAGGCCGCACGTGAGAAAGCCCGTCCTTTGGTCGAGAAACTGGCCAGCCAGTATGGCCTGACCCCTACCTGGGCGGGCGACACGGTAAAACTGAAGCGCTCGGGAGTGAATGGCACCCTGCTAATCAGCGACAACAACGTCAAGGTCGATGTGGAACTGGGCCTGTTGATGTCGGCGATGAGCGGCATGATCCAGTCGGAAATCGAACGCTCGCTGGATAAGGCGCTGGCGTAGTTGTGTTGCCGGTCTAATAGCGGCCGCGCCCTTGATACAAGGCGGTTTAACGTCTAAACCTGATGCAGGTGAGCACCTTTGTTCATCTTGATGATTCGACGATCCTGCTCACCGGCGTCGCGACATGACATTGAGGGGAACACGATGGCTGCGAAAAAACCGACTGCTAAAGACAGCAACACCTGGGTAGGCAAGGTGGAAGAGTACTCACGAAAAATCTGGCTCGCAGGTTTGGGTGTGTACTCGAAAATTGATACCGATGGCAGCAAGCTCTTCGACACCCTGGTCAAGGATGGCGAAAAGGCCGAAAAACTGGCCAAGGATGCCGGGCACAAAGTGGCCGAGGGCGTTAAATCGTCGACATCGTCCGCGCGCTCGCGGGTTGAAGATGTCAAGGATCTGGCCCTGGAAAAGTGGGGCGAGTTCGAAGAGGCTTTCGACAAGCGCCTTAATAGCGCCATTACCCGCTTGGGTGTCCCCAGCCGTGATGAGGTCAAGGCGCTGCATGCCAAGGTCGAGACCCTGACCAAGCATATCGAGAAGCTGACTGCGGCGGCTGCCAAAGTTGCGGCCAGCAAGGCGCCGGTTGCGAGCAAGGCGGCACCGGCCAAGGCTGCGGCAAAACCTGCGGTTGCCAAAGCGGCTGCCAAGCCTGCGGCCAAACCTGCAGCCAAGCCCGCTGCTGTTAAAGCTCCTGCGGCCGCGAGCAAGCCAGCAGCCGCCAAACCGGCCGCCAAAAAACCTGCGGCCAAGAAACCAGTAGCGCCTAAAGCGCCAGCGGTTGATGCCAAGGGAACGACTTCCACTTTGTAGCCGCTGACGAGCCGCGCGAGGCTGCGCCCGGCGGCGAAGCCGTCGTAAATCCGGTAAACGCAGTGCATCTGAATAACCGGAGTGGATGGTTCTACGACGGCTTCGCCGCCGGGCGCAGCCTCGCTACGCGCGCCTCAGCGGCTACAAAAAAGCTGCAGCCGGCTCAGAGCATCAATTTGACCACCGACACCGAAGGGTCGCGGGACTTGCCGGCTTTTTTCAGTTCCTGCAAGTAATCCGCCCACAGCTCTTGCTGGCGCACGCCGAGCTGGTAGAGGTAGTCCCAGGTAAACAGCCCGCTGTCGTGACCGTCATCGAAGGTCAGTTTCAACGCGTACTGGCCTGCGGGTTCGATCTTGCTCAAGCCGACATTGATCTTGCCAAATTGCAGAATCGGATTGCCGTGGCCCTGAACCTCGGCAGACGGCGAGTGCACGCGCAGAAACTCGGCCGGCAGGTGGTGCTCTTCGCCGGACGGGTATTTGAGGGTGAGGGTCTTAGAAGCTTTGTGCAGGTTGATGGCACTGGGGATCATGGTCATAACCTTAGGTCATTGCACAAGCGCTGTAGCCGCTGAGAGCGGCTACAGGTGCAAAGGGCTTACAAGATGTAGCGCGAGAGGTCTTCGTTCTCGGCCAGTTCGCCCAGGTGGCTGTTGACGTATTCGGCGTCGATGCGGATAGGCTCCTCATTCTGCGCACTGGCGATATCACCGGCGCTGAAGGACACCTCTTCGAGCAAACGTTCAAGCAGCGTGTGCAGGCGGCGGGCACCGATGTTCTCGGTTTTCTCGTTCACCTGCCAGGCAATTTCGGCCAGACGCTTGATGCCTTCAGGCATGAACTCGATGTTCAGGCCTTCGGTTTTCAGCAGCTCGCGGTATTGCTCGGTCAACGAAGCGTGCGGCTCGCTGAGGATGCGTTCGAAATCCTGTGGCGACAGCGCCTTGAGTTCAACGCGGATCGGCAGACGGCCTTGCAGCTCGGGCACCAGGTCGCTTGGCTTGCTCAGGTGGAACGCACCGGAAGCGATAAACAGGATGTGGTCGGTCTTGACCATGCCCAGTTTGGTATTGACGGTGCAACCTTCGATCAGCGGCAGCAGGTCGCGCTGCACACCTTCGCGGGACACATCGGCGCCACCGACATTACCGCGCTTGGCCACTTTGTCGATTTCATCGATAAACACGATACCGTGCTGTTCGACCGCTTCCAGGGCCTTGGCCTTGAGTTCTTCGTCATTAACCAGGCGACCGGCTTCTTCGTCACGCACCATTTTCAGGGCTTCTTTGACTTTCAGCTTGCGGCTCTTGCGCTTGCCTTTGCCCATGTTGGCAAACAGGCTTTGCAACTGGTTGGTCATTTCTTCCATGCCAGGCGGCGCGGAGATGTCCACACCAACAGCATCGGCGACTTCGATTTCGATTTCCTTGTCGTCCAGCTGGCCTTCACGCAGACGCTTGCGGAACAGCTGGCGAGTGTTGGAATCCTGCGGTACGGCGGCTTCTTCGCCGAATGTGCGGGCAGGAGGCAGCAGGGCGTCGAGGATGCGTTCTTCGGCGGCGTCTTCGGCACGGTGGCGAACCTTTACGATTTCCTGTTCACGCAGCAGCTTGATTGCAGCATCAGCCAGATCACGGATGATCGACTCGACGTCGCGGCCTACATAGCCAACTTCGGTGAACTTGGTCGCTTCAACCTTGATGAACGGTGCGTTGGCCAATTTGGCCAGACGACGGGCGATCTCGGTTTTACCGACGCCGGTAGGGCCGATCATCAAGATGTTTTTTGGTGTGACTTCAACGCGCAGTTCTTCCGGCAGTTGCATCCGGCGCCAGCGGTTACGCAGCGCGATGGCAACGGCGCGCTTGGCGTCGTCCTGGCCGATGATGTGGCGATTGAGTTCGTGGACAATTTCGCGGGGAGTCATGGACATAATAATTGGCGTTCCTCTAGCAGAATCAAGGTTCACAAACGGGCCGTTGAAGCGGCCCGGCAGGTGACTTATTCAGCGAGGTCCTGCTCCTCAATAGTGATGTTGTGGTTGGTGAATACGCAGATATCGCCAGCAATACCGAGTGCTGTTTCAGCGATTTCGCGGGCCGACAGTTCGGTCTTCATCAGCAGGGCACGGGCCGCTGCCTGGGCGAATGCACCGCCCGAACCCATTGCGATCAAGCCGTCTTCAGGCTCAACCACGTCACCGTTACCGGTGATGATCAAGGATGCGTCCTTGTTGGCTACGGCCAGCATGGCTTCCAGGCGGCTCAGCGAGCGGTCGGTACGCCATTCTTTGGCCAACTCGACAGCGGCGCGAACCAGATGGCCCTGGTGCTTTTCAAGCTGGCCTTCAAAGCGTTCGAACAGGGTGAATGCATCAGCGGTGGCACCGGCGAAACCGGCGATGACCTGGCCGTGATAGAGGCGACGGACTTTTTTCGCGTTGCCTTTCATCACGGTATTGCCAAGAGAAACCTGGCCGTCGCCAGCCATGACGACTTTGCCGTGGCGGCGTACTGAAACGATGGTGGTCAAGGGAGAGTCTCCACGCAGCGGGGCGAAAATGCCTGATGGAAATACATATGGGGGTTGTCGCGGATTTTTCAACAGCGGGGAGGGAATGGGGATGAACGGGGAGGCAGGATTTGGCGAAGATGTTGTGGGAGCGGGCTTGCTCGAAATGCAGACGACCCGAAGTGTCAGGCTGATCGCGGTGATGCCATCGCGAGCAAGCCCGCTCCCACAGGGTGTAGCGTAATCCCGTGGGAGCGGCTGGTATCAGCGGCGCTGTTGCAACAACAGGTTGTTGAAACCGCCGCCCGCCAATTGCTTTTGGGCCACCGTCAACTGGTCGCGATTGCTGAACGGGCCAACCAGCACCCGGTACCAGGTTTCGTCTTTCACCGTGCCGGCTTCAACCGTAGCGGTCTGGCCCAGCAGGATGATTTGCGCGCGTACTTTTTCGGCATCGGCCTGTTTGCGGAACGAGCCCGCTTGCAGGAAGAACTTGGTAACCGGTGCCGCCTTGACGACAGGTGGCGCTGGAGGCGGAGTGATTCCGCTCAAGGCTGCCTGGGCGCGGGCGGTGTCGATTTTGGCTGCTTCAGCCGGTGTTACCGGTGCCAGCGGCGCGGTTTGTGGTGTAGGCAGGGTCTTCTCGGGCACGGCTTCTGGCGGCACGAGCACTTCAGACTCGGGCAGCAAGGTATAGAAGTCGTACTTGGGCTTGGCCGGCTGAGTCGGGCTCGGCGCGGTCTTGTTGGCTTCGGCCACTTTCGTGGCTTTCTGCTGCTCCTGCTTGACCCGTTTGACGTCATCACCCTGGCCGGGTTCGAGCTTCATCAGAAACACGATAAAGGCGCCCACGGTCAGGCCGATGGCCATCCATAGCCAGCCCGGGATCGGCTTTTTGGCGGGCGCCTGATACCGGCTGGCACCACGCTTGGGTACTGGTTTCTTCTTGGCGGCCAACTTACATGCGCTCCAGGGTTTCCAGACCCAGCAGTTCCAGGCCTTGCTTGAGGGTACGGCCTGCCAGTGCCGCCAGACGCAAGCGGCTCTGTTTCTGTGCTTCGTCTTCGGCGCTCAGGATCGGGCAGTTCTCGTAAAAGCTGGAGAACAGGCCGGCCACTTCGTACAGGTAAGTACAGAGGGTATGAGGCGTGCCTTTTTCGGCCACGTTGTTCAGCACCTCGCCGAACTGCGCCAGCTTGGCAGCCAGTTCCTGTTCTTGCGGGGCTTCAAGCACGATCTGGCCCTGCACTTCTTCAAAGCCCTTGCCCAGTTTACGGAACACGCCCGCAACGCGGGTGTAGGCGTACAGCAGGTAAGGTGCGGTATTGCCTTCAAAGTTCAGCATCAAGTCGAAGTTGAAGCTGTAGTCGCTGGTGCGGTGCTTGGACAGGTCGGCGTATTTCACCGCGCCAATGCCGACAACTTTGGCAATGGCACGCAGTTCGTCTTCAGGCAACTCCGGGTTTTTCTCTTTAACCAACGTGTAGGCACGTTCTTTGGCTTCGTTGAGCAGGTCAATGAGTTTAACCGTACCGCCATCACGGGTCTTGAATGGACGGCCATCGGCGCCGTTCATGGTGCCGAAGCCCATGTGTTCCATTTCCATCGGATGGGTGATGAAACCGGCCTTGCGCGCAACCGCAAACACCTGCTGGAAGTGCAGGGCCTGGCGCTGATCGACGAAGTACAGGGCGCGATCGGCTTTCAATACGCCGCTGCGATAGCGAATGGCTGCCAAGTCAGTGGTGGCGTATAGATAGCCGCCGTCGGCCTTGACGATGATGACGGGCAGCGGCTCGCCTTCGGCATTCTTGAACTCGTCGAGGAACACGCACTGGGCGCCGTTGCTCTCGACCAGCATGCCCTTGGCCTTGAGGTCGTTGACCACGTTGATCAGGTCGTCGTTGTAGGCGCTTTCGCCCATTACGTCAGCCATGGTCAGTTTAACGTTCAACTGCTCGTAGATTTTCTGGCAGTGCGACAGTGAGATGTCTTTGAACTTGGTCCACAGCGCCAGGCAGTCCGGGTCACCGGCTTGCAGCTTGACCACCAGGCTACGGGCACGGTCGGCGAACTCCGGGGACTCGTCAAAGCGTTTTTTCGCGGCGCGGTAGAAGTTTTCCAGATCGGACAGCTCGTCGCTGGTGATCGGGTTTTCTTCCAGATAGGCCATCAGCATGCCGAACTGGGTGCCCCAGTCGCCTACGTGGTTTTGGCGAATCACCTCGTCGCCGAGGAATTCCAGTACACGGGCCACGCCATCGCCAATGATGGTGGAGCGCAAGTGGCCCACATGCATCTCTTTGGCCAGGTTGGGCGCGGACATGTCGATCACGGTACGCATGGCCGGGGTGGCCTTGCGTACACCGATTTTCTCGTCAGCCAGGGCCGCGTCGAGGCGCGAAGCCAGGGCCTGGGTGTTCTGGAAGAAATTCAGGAAGCCAGGGCCGGCGATTTCGGTTTTGCTGATCTGCTCATCGGCGGGCAGTGCCGCGATGATTTTTTCAGCCAGATCACGGGGTTTCATACCCGCAGGCTTGGCCAGCATCATGGCTATGTTGCTGGCGAAGTCGCCGTGGGTTTTGTCACGGGCGTTTTCCACCTGAATCGCTGGCGTCAGGCCTTCAGGCAACACACCTTCTGTGACGAGTTGAGCTAGGGCTTGTTGAATAAGCTGGCGAATGGTGTCTTTCATGGTCTTCTCTTTCGACCGCAAGCGCGGTAGCGCTTCAGTGCGCAGGTGGAAAAACTGGGTATTATCCGTTGCAAGGTCGGCCTTGCCAACCTTAGCAGGCGGGTTATGGATCTGCGGTGTTCGGTTATTACTTCAAAACGGTGGGCGCGAGCTTGCTCGCGATGGCATCGCTGCGGTTTTCAAGTTGTACCGCGTCGTCTGCATCGCGAGCAAGCCCGCTCCCACGGGGGTCATGAGGTGACTCAATAAAGGTCTACCGGGTCCACGTCCAGCGACCAGCGCACCTGACGACCGCTGGGCATTTGCTCAAGGACCAGCAGCCATTGGCTCAGTAAACGATGCAGCGGTGCACGGGCATTGGCCTGTAATAGTAGTTGAGCACGATAGCGTCCGGCCCTGCGCTCCATTGGCGCAGGCACGGGGCCGAGCAACTCGATACCCCCCAGGTTCAGCTCACCCAGCAGGCGCTCAGCCTCGCTGCAGGCTTCATCCAGAAAACCTTCGGCTTGTCCCGGTTTGTGGGCTTCTGCGCGCAGCAGCGCCAGATGGGCGAAAGGCGGCAGCCCTGCCGCCCGGCGTTCGCTCAGGGCCTGTTCGGCGAAGGCGAAGTAACCCTGCTCGGTCAGTTGGATCAGCAGCGGGTGGTCGGCCAGATGGGTCTGGATAATCACCTTGCCCGGCTCTTCAGCCCGGCCGGCCCGGCCCGCGACCTGAACGATCAGCTGGGCCATGCGCTCGCTGGCGCGGAAGTCGCCGGAGAACAGGCCGCCATCGGCATCCAGGATCGATACCAGCGTCACCCGGGGGAAGTGATGGCCTTTGGCGAGCATTTGTGTGCCGATCAGTATGCACGGCTGGCCCTTCTGGATCGTGGCAAACAGTTGGTTCATCGCGTCCTTGCGCGAGGTACTGTCTCGATCTACCCGCAGTACCGGGTAGTCGGGGAACAAAATCCCCAGCCGCTCTTCGGCGCGCTCAGTCCCGGCACCTACAGGCCGCAGGTCGACTTTGCCGCATTGCGGGCAGTTGCGCGGAACGCGCTCGACGTAGCCGCAGTGATGGCAGCGTAGCTCGCCAGAGCGCTGATGAACGGTCATGCGCGCATCGCAGCGCTGGCATTCAGACATCCAGCCACAGTCATGGCACAGCAATGTCGGCGCGAAGCCTCGACGGTTCAAAAACACCAGTACTTGCTGGCCTGCAGCGAGGGTCTGGCCGATGGCCTGTTGCATCGGCCCGGAAATGCCGCTGTCCAGGGGACGGCTTTTCACATCCAGGCGCAGGAAACGAGGCTGTTTGGCCCCGCCAGCACGCTCGTTCAGGCGCAGCAAGCCGTAACGGCCGGTGTAGGCGTTGTGCAGGCTTTCCAGTGATGGCGTTGCGGAGCCGAGTACGATGGGGATGTTTTCCTGCCGGGCACGCACCAGTGCCAGGTCGCGGGCGTGGTAGCGCAAACCTTCCTGCTGTTTATAAGAGCCGTCGTGCTCTTCGTCGATAATGATCAGCCCCGGGTTTTTCATCGGGGTGAACAGCGCTGAACGCGTGCCAATAATAATGTCGGCTTCGCCGTCACGGGCTGCCAGCCAGCTTTCCAGGCGCTCGCGGTCATTGACCGCAGAATGCACCAGCGCAATACGGGCATTGAAGCGTTGTTCGAAGCGGGCCAGGGTTTGCGGCCCCAGGTTGATTTCCGGGATCAGCACCAGCGCCTGCTTGCCGGCCTGGAGGGTTTCACGGATCAATTGCAAATACACTTCGGTCTTGCCGCTGCCAGTGACCCCGGCCAGCAGGAAGGCATGGAAGTGGTCGAAACCTGCGCGAATCGCTTCGTAGGCAGCGCGTTGCTCGTCGTTGAGCGGCAACTCGGGCTGAGCCAGCCAATGTTCATGGCGCTCACTGGGTGCATGGCGGCGGATCTCGACAGTGACCAGCTCCTTGGCCAGCAGCAGGTCGAGGCTGTCCTTGCTCAGCATCAACTTGCTTAACAGTTGATGCGCCACGCCGTGGGGGTGTTGGGCGAGGGTGGCCAGTGCTTCACGCTGGCGTGGAGCGCGGGCAACACGGGGGTCGTCAAGCCGGGCGCCCGGGGCAATCTGCCAGAACCGTTCCTGGCGCGTTTCGGCCAGCTCACCCTGGCGCAGCAATACTGGCAACGCCCAGCTCAGGGTGTCGCCCAGGCTGTGCTGGTAGTACTGCGACGTCCACAGGCACAGCTTGAATAAAGAGGCGGGCAGCGGCGGCGTGGCGTCGAGCAGGGCGATGGCGGGCTTGAGCTTTTCGGCTGGTACTTCGCTGTGGTCGACCACCTCGACCAGTATGCCAATCATCTCCCGTCGTCCGAACGGTACCCGCAGGCGCATGCCGGGCTGTAAATGACTGCGCAGCACGCCAGCAGGCGCCCGGTAATCAAACAGGCGGCGCAAGGGGGAAGGCAGGGCAAGGCGCAAAATGGCGTCGGGCACGCGGGGCTCTCAAGTGATGAACGGCAAAGATGGCCCGGAGCCTAGCAGACAACGCCGCGCGGGACTAAAAGGCAGGTCAATGAACTGTGAAACTTGCAGGCGGATCATGCTTTGCCGCTTGCGTCAATGCAAAGGTCTGGTATTATCGGCGCCCTAATTTTACGTGCGGTATTCAACAATGGTGTTGAGTGGCGGCACGCTAGAGGAATACCCCATGAAAGCCGATATCCATCCAGCGTACGAAACAATCCTGGTAACTTGCAGCTGCGGCAACAAGTTCGAAACTCGTTCGAACCTGTGCAAGCCACTGGGCACCGACGTATGCAACGAGTGCCACCCGTTCTACACCGGTAAGCAGAAAACTCTGGACGTTGGCGGTCGTGTTGATCGCTTCAAAACTCGTTTCGGTGCTTTCGGCGCTACGAAAAAAGCCGCCGAGTAAGGCGCATGACCATGGGCAGGCTTTTGGGTCTGGCCAGGTTATTGAAAAAGGCGTCCCTTGCGGGCGCCTTTTTTGTGCCTGCGATTTGGCTGGCCAGTGTTTCGGCCGCGCCGCTGTGCCCGGCGCCAGGGGCTGTGGCCTACGCCACGGTGGAGCGGGTGACCGATGGCGACACCCTGCGTCTCAAGGATGGCCGCAGCGTGCGCATGATCGGCCTCAATGCCCCGGAGACGGGCAAAAAAGGCCGGCCCGCCGAGCCCTTTGCCGAGGCGGCGCGCAAGCGCCTGCAAACGCTGGTGGCGCAGAGCGATGGCCGTGTCGGGTTGCTGCCAGGTAAACAGGCCCGGGATCGTTATGGTCGCACCCTGGCCCATGTATTTGGTGCCGATGGCAGCAACCTTGAAGCCCGATTGCTGGCTGACGGCCTGGGATTTCAGGTGGCTATCGCGCCGAATGTAGCGCTGCTTGACTGTCAGCAAGCCGCCGAGCGCAGTGCGCGCAAGGCTCGTCTGGGCCTTTGGCGGCAGTCGCCGGTGCTGGCGCCGCAACAAATCCGTCGCTCGGGTTTCGCCCTGGTGAGTGGCACGGTCAGTCAGGTCCGGCGCAATCAGGGCGGGCTCTGGATCGACCTGCAAGGCGGCCTGGTGTTGAACATTGCGCTCAGGCAATTGCCCACTTTCGATCAAAAGCAACTGGCCAGGTTGCAAGGTGCGCAAGTCGAGGCCAGAGGTTGGGTTCTGGATCGTTCGCAGCGTGCAGGCGTGAAGGCCGGGCAGGCACGCTGGATGTTGCCTTTAACTCATCCGGGAATGCTTAAAGTCATTGCCCGCTAAAAATTGTAGACAATTTTAAATACAGATTGTGGACACTCCAGCCCTTATGGGGCGCGGCTCTTGGGCCAAAGTCGTAAGGTAAAGGCCTTGACACTGCTGACTGGTCAGTCTTGTCGGGACTTTGCGACACGCGTATGCTCGGCGATTCGTCTGTCCAACAGCAAAAAAAGCGGAATGCCCACATGTCTGATTTGAAAACTGCCGCTCTCGAATACCATGCCCAGCCACGTCCAGGCAAACTGAGTGTCGAGCTTACCAAACCTACCGCTACTGCCCGCGATCTAGCGCTGGCATACAGCCCGGGTGTAGCCGAACCAGTGCGCGAAATCGCCCGCGACCCTGAACTGGCCTACAAGTACACCGGCAAGGGCAACCTGGTAGCCGTGATCTCTGATGGCACCGCTATCCTGGGCCTGGGTAATCTCGGCCCATTGGCCTCCAAACCTGTTATGGAAGGCAAAGGCGTGTTGTTCAAGCGCTTTGCCGGTATCGATGTTTTCGACATCGAAGTTGATTCCGAGAGCCCACAGGCTTTCATCGACACCGTAAAACGCATCTCCATCACCTTCGGCGGCATCAACCTCGAAGACATCAAGGCACCTGAGTGCTTTGAGATCGAACGTGCTCTGATCGAGCAGTGCGATATCCCTGTATTCCATGATGACCAGCACGGCACCGCTATCGTGACCGCGGCCGGCATGATCAACGCCCTGGAAATCGCTGGCAAAACCCTGGCGCAAGCCAAGATCGTTTGCCTGGGCGCCGGTGCTGCTGCCATCTCCTGCATGAAATTGCTGGTGAGCATGGGCGCAACCATCGAAAACATCTACATGATCGACCGTACCGGTGTGATCCACTCCGGCCGTGACGACCTGAACCAGTACAAGTCGGCATTCGCCCATGCTACCGAGAAGCGCACCCTGGCTGATGCCATGGACGGCGCAGACGTGTTCGTTGGCCTGTCGGGTCCGAACCTGCTGAGCGCTGAAGACTTGCTGCGCATGGCGCCTAACCCGATCGTGTTCGCGTGCTCGAACCCGGATCCGGAAATCTCCCCGGAGCTGGCTCACGCCACCCGTAACGACGTGATCATGGCCACTGGCCGTTCGGACTACCCGAACCAGGTCAATAACGTGCTGGGCTTCCCTTTCATCTTCCGTGGTGCCCTGGACGTTCGCGCCAAGCGCATCAACGAAGAAATGAAAATCGCTGCAGCCAACGCATTGCGTGAACTGGCCAAACTGCCAGTGCCACAAGAAGTGTGTGACGCTTACGGCGGTATCAAGCTGGAATTCGGTCGTGAATACATCATCCCGAAACCAATGGATGCACGCCTGATCACTCTGATCTCCGATGCAGTGGCCAAGGCTGCCATCGAGACCGGTGTTGCAACCCTGCCATACCCGAAAAACTACCCGCTCAAAAGCGTGGATGACGTCTTCAACGGCTAAGGCTGTGTAGCGTCATAAAAAAGCCCCGGCGCTGTAAAGCGTCGGGGCTTTTTTGTTTTTTGCGAAACGGGCACGAAAGGATCTACAAAATAAGCCTAACCCTTCTACAAAATAGGAATTGTCTTACATTAATTTTTTCGAGCCTCCGTTAATTTCATTCCTTTGTTCCGAGGGGAGCCTGTTCTGAATTCTGAAGAATTCTGAAGTGTGCCCTCTGTTTTATAGGACGTTTTATAGGAATCACGGATGTTCACTCGCCTTCGTCAAAGCCGTTACAGTCAGACCCGCTTTCAACTGATTGACGACCAGGGGGTGAGTACCGCCTATGCAGGGCTGGCCTTTGAGCTGGTTGATCAGCGAGGTAGACGGCACGGCGGTCGTCTGGATGCCTCGGGGGTTGGCAGGGTGCGCAAGGGCGTTGAAGGGCCATTTGCGCTTATGTTCAGGCAGTTGCATGACGCCAGCAATGGCCTGTATTCGCGGTTGATGGGTCGAACGCATTACCCTCTCAAGATCACCGAGCTTCAGGTCAGGGCGGAGCGCACCCGCTTCCTCGACAGGAGCGGTGCGCGCCCGCAGAGCAAGCCGCCATGCATTGATCCCGACAGTGACTATTACCAGATTGAAGTGCGGCATCTGGTCGAGCATGTTTCTCATTTGCCGCCTGAGGCCGGGAGCCTGTTCCCGGTCGAGCGTGGCCCGCTCGGTGTGCATATTGCAGAGGGGCGTCATACGGTGCTGCAGGTGCGTCCCTTGCGGGCCTTGTGCCCGCTGCTGTCCACGGACCCGCAGTTTTGTGCGCTCAATCTCTATCAATTGGCGTTGATGGCCACCCTGGGCAACTGCTCATTTGCTGGGCCGGCCCGCATGTCGCGTGTGCAAGATCCCTTTGGGGAGGCAAGCATGATGGGCTGGCGGGCCAGCCCGGAACAGGCAAAGTCCTATTACCCTTTATATGAAGATGTGCCGTATTCGGCGCGTTTGGAAATTGTGCCTTTCGACCCCGTGCTGTACCCGGCCAATGACCCGCTTTGCGGAATGGCTCAGGAAACTCCGTCTTCAGTGCATTATCGCGGAGATATCCGTTTTGGGGCTCAAGGCGCAGGTGCACAAGTTTTTGTGAGCCATAACGATAAAGTTGTCTTGGTTGCCGTTCATAGCACCTGTACCTGGTCTGATTTGTCACAGGATGCAGAGGCCCCTCAAGTACCCTTTGAAGAGGGTGAGGGCCAGGTACATGGCGGTTTTTACGACGCCGCCAGGCAGGCTTACGAGCTTGTTGACAGGTACATGGACAAGTTCCACTGGGGGCAAGCCGTACTGATTTGCGGACACAGCCAGGGCGGGGCTATCGGTTTGATCCTTGCCCAAATGTTGATCCAGCTGAGGGCCTGTGAGGTGCAGCTCTACACGTACGGAGCCCCTCGCGCAGCGGACGCAACCTTTGTTCGCGCGGCACAGGGGCTGGTGCATCAGCGCATGGTTAACCATAACGATCCTGTCCCCGGGGTGCCCGGCAGCTGGATGAACCGCCCATTGTCGGCCTGTTGTGCAGGCACGGTACTCAGTTTCGTGAACGTACCCGCAGGTTTTGGCGTGTTTGTGGCGGGCCTGAGCCGTTTGCTCGCAGAGCCTTATCAGCATCACGGAACCTTGCGCCACTTTATGCCGCTGGAGTTTGCTCAGGAGATGAGGTCGCATGTCCTGTGGGATCCGCTTAGCAAGACGATCACCCAGCATGCCGTCAGCCATGCGGTACTTGAGCAAAACAGTGCAGCACCCGAATCAGAGGGTGGGCTCAAGCCACGGGTCGATGCAGGCCAGCCGTTTATGATCGACAGTTATATTCCCAGTTGCTGGGCGGTTTTGCGCCGCAGCCAGCAAGCGCTGCAGGCCCGGTGTTCACTGGTGACCGAGCGTGAGGTGTTGTTCGTGGATCAGGCGCTTGAACACGTCGCGCAGCAACTGCGGGTTAAGTACCGTGAGGTAATGACCTGTGCGGGCGGTACGTTTGAAGAGCAGGTAGAAGCCATGAACCTGCTCATGCGCGAAATGAGCAATGTCCATAAAACCCGCAAGCGCTTGTACCTGCTGAGGTTTCGGGTGCCGACCCGGGCAGATGTGTATGGGCAGTATGCGCAACAGCCCGGTGTGCTGGCTGAAAGTCTGGAGCGCTGGGAGTCTCACAGCGAGAGCACGCGTATCGATCAACTGGCGATGGCGCCGATCGATGAGCTGTTTGCAGGGGGTGTGCCTGTGGATCACCTGCTTGCTTGAGCCTGCCAGGCTGCACGTTGCAAGCGCTCGGGCGCTCTGCAACGTGCAGCCCTGTTGATCAGAACAGGTCTATTGGGGCGCCGTCATCTGCCGGCAGCGGGCTGCCCGGTGCTACGTTGTTGCCCAGTTCGCTGTTGGTGGGCGGTGTGTCTTCGCTCTTGAACAGTTCAAAGTAGGCGCCAGGCGTGCCTGGAGACGCGATACGGCCGCTGGACGGATCAATCCGCAAGCTGAGGATGCCTTCGGGTTCTGGCTGCGTATGCGCAGGCTTGTCTTTGAGCGCGCCCCCCATGTACGTCATCCAGATCGGCAGCGCGACGGTGCCGCCGTATTCGCGACGGCCCAGGCTTTCGGGCTGGTCGAAACCGGTCCAAACAGTGGTCACATAGTCGGCGTTGTATCCTGAGAACCACGCATCCTTGGATTCGTTGGTCGTACCGGTTTTACCTGCCAGATCGGTGCGGCCCAGCGCCAGGGCGCGGCGGCCGGTGCCGAGCTTGATCACGTCCTGCAGCATGCTGGTGAGGATGTACGTGGTGCGCCCGTCGACAATCCGCTCGGCTACTGCTTGCGTCTCGACAGTGGGCAGGCCCGGTGCGGCATTGATGGTGTCAACGGTCAGCGCTGCGGCTTCAGGCGGCACATCCTTGCTGTCGGCTTTAGGCACGCTTGGCGGGTTGGCCACGAACAGGGTCTCGCCATTGCGGCTTTCGATTTTGTCGATCAGATACGGCGTGATCTTGTAGCCGCCGTTGGCGAATGTACTCCAGCCGGTGGCAATCTCCATTGGCGTCAGGGTGGCAGTACCCAGGGCCAGCGACAGGTTGCGCGGCAAGTCCTGTTTGTTGAAACCGAACTTGCTGATGTAGTCGACGGTGCGGTCGACACCCAGGCTTTGCAGCAAGCGGATGGAGACCAGGTTGCGCGACTTGTACAGTGCTTCACGCACGCGGATCGGGCCGAGGAAGGTGTTGGTGTCGTTCTTCGGGCGCCAGACCTTGTCCAGATATTCATCGACAAACACGATAGGTGCGTCGTTGACCAGGGTGGCGGCGGTGTAGCCATTATCCAGTGCGGCGCTGTAGATGAACGGTTTGAAGCTGGAGCCCGGTTGGCGCTTGGCCTGCATCGCCCGGTTGTAGTTGCTTTGCTCAAAGGCGAAACCGCCCACCAGCGCGCGAATGGCGCCGTTGTCCGGATCCAGGGATACCAGTGCGCCTTGCACGGTGGGCATCTGGCTGAATTTGTAGCTGCCGTCGGTCTGCGGTTGTACGCGAATCAGATCACCGACCTGGGCGACATCCGAAGGCTGTTTGGGCATCGGCCCCATGCTGTTGGTGTTGAGGAACTTGCGCGCCCATTTCATGGTGTTCCAGGCGACGTGCGCCTCACCGGTGCGAGTCAGTACTTGAATGCCGTCCTTGTCGACCTGGGTCACGATGGCCGGTTCAAGACCGCTGATCGGGCGCTGCTTGGCCAGTTCCTGAGTCCATACGGCCAGGGTCTTGCCCGGCAGGCGTGACTCGGGGCCACGGTAGCCGTGACGCTGGTCGTAGGCAATCAGGCCTTCATGAACGGCGGTGTTGGCCAGTTCCTGAAGGTCACTCGGCACCGTGGTAGTCACACGGAAGCCTTCGGTGTACGCCTCGCTGCCATAACGGCCGACCATTTCGGCACGGGCCATTTCGGCGATGTAGGGGGCGCTCACTTCCGGCGTTGGCACGTGATAGCTGGCGTTGACCGGCTCGGCGATCGCTGCTTGATAGCTGGCCTGATCGATTTTACCCAGCTTGTACATACGCCCCAGGATCCAGTCGCGGCGCTCTTTGCTGCGCACCGGGTTGGCCAGCGGGTTAAACCGTGAAGGGGCTTTGGGCAGGCCGGCGATCATCGCCATCTGCGCCAGGCTCAGGTCGCGGATCGATTTGCCGTAGTAAACCTGAGCTGCGGATTCGATACCGTAAGCGCGGTTGCCCAGGTAAATCTTGTTCACGTACAACTCAAGGATCTCGTCCTTGGTCAGCTCGCGTTCAATTTCGAGAGCCAGCAGGATTTCGTTGGTCTTGCGCGAAAAGCTTCGCTCGCTGGAGAGGAAATAGTTCTTCGCCACCTGCATGGTGATGGTGCTGCCACCTGATTGTATGTGTCCGCTTTTTACCAACTGGGTAGCGGCACGCATCAGGCTGCTGGGGTCGACCCCGTAATGATTGGCGAAATTGTCATCTTCTGCAGAAAGCAGGGCATTGATGAAATTGGGCGGAATGTCGGCGAACTTGATCGGTGAGCGGCGCATTTCGCCAAACTCTGCGATCAACTTTCCGTCGCTGGTGTAGACCCGCAAAGGAATCTGCAACTGGATGCTTCTCAACGACTCTACAGACGGCAAGCCAGGACTAAGATAGAGAAACGCGCCGCTCAACACGAGCAACAGCCCGCAGAACACGGCAACGAAAGACCACCCGAAAAACTTCAGCAGACGAATCAAGGCTTTTGGATTTCCAGATCAAGAAATGGGTTTGCACGTCAGGGTAGTGCGCAGTTGCGCCGGGTCGACGATACGGAAAAAACGCCCGGCATTATAAGCATTTTTCGCTCATGAACGTCATGAGCCGCATGTCAGAACAGGTTTTGAACGGATCTCATTTTTTACCCTCCGTAAGTTACGGATTGCATTAGGGAAAACAAAGGTGCCCGGATTATTTCCTCAAACACGTCAGCGCTGTGTCGGCGTACAAATCGGCCAGCAGTCGATCAAGCTCGTCGAGCTGAGCCGTTCACAGGGCCGGTTCAAGCTACAGTCCTATGCCATGGAACCCCTGCCAGCCGGGCTTGTGAATGATCAGACCGGCGCAGAGGCCAAAAGTGTCGTCCCAGTGCTTCTCAGGGCGCTGGAAAAGGCCCAGGTAATCGCCAGGGACGCCATTATCGCGATGCCCGATGGTCAGGTTATCTGCAAAAGCCTGGAGGTGGAGGCAGGCTTGAGCGAAGTAGAGCTTGAGCTTCATGTGCGGTTTGAGGCTGAGCAGTACATACCTTATGCACTGGATGACATGGCACTGGATTTTGAGCTCCAGGATCACCCGTCGAACCATACCGGGCCGGCCCGCGTGCTGATGGTGGCGTGCCGCCAGGAAGCACTGGAGTGGCATTGTTCGGTCTTGACCGGTGCGGGATTGGTCCCGCGGGTGGTTGCCGTGCAGGCTCATGCCCTGGTGCGGGGCGTTGAGGCAATGACTGCAGGTCAGGCACTGAACGGGGCCGTGGCCGTGGTCGATTTTGCACCCCATACAATCCTGCTGAGCATCGTGCAGCAGGGTCAGGCCATTTACGTCCGGGAGCTGCTTTGCGGGCAGGCCACTGCAGGGGCGCAAGCATTCGAAACCACGATTGTCGAAGAGCTGGAGCGAGAGCTTGGGCTGTTTGCCGACTCCGGAGTTGATGGGCGGATCGGCCTGATCGTATTGGCCGGTGAGGCTGCCATGGATCCGCTGCTGGCTCAGCGGGTTGAATCCCGTCTTGGCACGCCGACACGCATCGCCAACCCGTTTGCGCTGATGGACCTCGATCCCTCACTCACCTCTGAAGCCTTGCTTTGCGATGCCCCTGTGTTGTTGACTGCCTGCGGTCTGGCCTTGAGGGGGTTTGATTAATGGCGAGAATCAATTTGTTGCCCTGGCGCGCGTTGTTGCGTGAAAAGCGGCGCAAACGTTTTTTGATGGTGCTGGTGGCCCTGTCTTTGCTGGCGGTGGCCGGCCTGTTTGCTGCTGACCACTTTATCGACACCTTGGTAGAGGAGCAGATGGAGCGCAATGACCTGATCCGCAGTACCACGTTCCAGCTGGATGGGCGTGCGGAGCAGATCGACCAGTTGAAAGTGCGCCGGGAGCAATTGCTTGAACGCATGCAAACCATAGGCATGTTGCAGAGCAGCCGGTCGAGCAGCGGGATCATTTTGGAGCAATTGGCGCGCAGCTTGCCGGAAGGTGTGCATTTCACCGACGTGAAAATGACCGAGGGCACCATTGTCATCACGGGGATTGCCCAGTCCAACAACCTTGTCGCCCAGCTGATGCGAAATCTCGATGCTTCGCACTGGCTGGATACGCCGCAACTCAATGACGTCAAGGCAGACCCTGCCCAGGCAGGCGGGCAGGAGCGCCTGTTTCAGATGACGGTGCGTGAGGCCCGACATACCCCTTCCGGGGGGGCATTGTGATACCTGCGCACTGGCTCGTTAGCCTGCGCAATTTCGACCTGCGCGAACTGGCCCCGGGTAACATGGGCGCCTGGTCGCCAGCCCGCAAAACAACCGTGGCTCTGGTGTGGCTGGGCCTGGTGCTGGTGTCGGGTCATGCGCTGCTGCTTCAACTGCCTTCTTCCCGGCTGCAACAGTTGCACGAGACTCAAACCACGCTGAAGGCGGAGTTTGAATCCAGGGTCGCACAGGTTGCCAATCTGGATGCTTATGTGATGCAAGTTCACAGGCTGGAAGCCGGGTTCAGTGCGTTGCTCAAACAACTCCCCGCTCAGGCACAAGTGCCCGAATTGCTGGATGAGATTTCGCGGTTGGGTCTGAGCAATGGTCTGCTGGTCGAGCACATTCAGTGGCTCCCTGAAGTCCTGCAAACGTTCTATGCCGAACTGCCACTGCAGATGACCCTCGTCGGGGGCTATCACGAACTTGGCCTCTTCGTCAGCGCCATGGCCAGCCTGCCGCGCATTGTCACCTTGCATGACCTCAGCCTTGCGCCGAGCAACGGTACCGGTGATGGTCAACTGCGCATGACGCTGCTGGCAAAGGCCTACCGAACCACGATCAAGGACTGATCCCATGGGTGTTTGTTTGCGAGTGTTTGGCGCCGGATTGCTGGCAAGCCTGGCAGGGTGTGACAGCCCGCAGACTACCGCAGACCTGCACAGTTATTTACAGGCTACGCAGGGGCATGCGAGCAACGCCATTGAGCCGCTCCCCGTGATCAGTGTCGGGCCTGTGTTTGCCTATGGATCGATGGGTTTGCGCAATCCTTTTCAGGCTATAGGGGGGGGAGGGGACGGCAGTTGGCAGGTCAGCCTTGCCGGCGATGAACTTGACGCGGACCGGCCCCGGCAGTTTCTGGAAGGCTTTGATCTGGAGCAGTTCGAGATGGTTGGCATGCTGTCCAGTGAATCGCAGGCAAATGCCTTGCTGCGGGCCAATGGTGTTATTCATCGCTTGAAAGTGGGGGATTACCTGGGGCGCAACAATGGCCAGATTGCTTCGATCCAGGCGCACCAGATTGAAGTATTTGAACTGATTTCCGATGGTCGGGGCGGTTGGTTGGAAAGGTCCCTGACGATTCCTTTAAATCAACAGTCTTAACGGATAAACACCATGAAAAGGATTTCACCGGTCTGCGTACTGGCGCTATGGAGTGCGCTGAATTCGCAGTCAATGCTGGCGGCTGGGCAGGCCGCACCATCATCCGTCAAGCGCTCGCAGTATGTGGGCGAGCCCATGTCCCTGAGCGTGCAGAATCTTGATGTACGCACGGTACTGCAATCGCTGGCGGATTTTACCGGGTTCAACCTGATGGTCAGCGACACTGTAAAGGGCAGCATAACCCTCAGTTTGCAGGATGTGCCTTGGGATCAGGCGCTGGAGCTGGTGCTTGAGAGCAAGGGGTTGGGCAAGCGTCTTGAAGGTAATGTGTTGTTGATCGCGCCCCTGGAAGAGATCGCAGCCCGCGAGCGCCCTGAGCCTGCGCCTTTGCGTCGGGAGTTGGTGCAAGTCAATTACGCCAGGGCGGCAGATATCGTCATGCTGTTCCAGTCAGTGACCGGCGGGCAGCCCGGCATCGAGGGGCAGGGCACGATCACGGTGGATGAACGCACCAATACCATCATTGCTTATGAATCGAGTGAACGGCTGGAGGAGCTGCGGCGCATCGTGGCTCAACTGGACGTGCCAGTGCGTCAGGTGATGATCGAAGCCTGGATTGTCGAGGCAGGCGTGGACTTCGAAAAAAGCCTGGGTGTGCGTTGGGGGGGAGCGCTAAACAATGGTGGCCTCTGGAAAGCCGGTGGTATTACCCAGCCTGCGGCGTCCGGGGCTGCCCCTGGCAACGTTAGTGCGCCCTTTGTTGATTTGGGTGTTTCGCGAAATACCTCGGGCTTGGGCATCGCCTTCATCACCAACAATGTGTTGCTGGACCTGGAACTGACGGCCATGGAAAAAACCGGTAATGGGGAAATCATCTCGCAACCCAAAGTGGTTACTGCGGATAAGGAAACCGCCAAAATTCTTAAAGGCACCCAAATTCCTTACCAGCAGGCCAGCAAAACCGGGGCTACATCGGTTTCGTTCAAGGAAGCCTCATTGTCACTGGAGGTGACGCCGCAAATCACTCCGGACAACAGCGTCATCATGGCCGTCGTAGTGACCAAGGATGAGCCCGATTACATGAGCAGGCTGCAGGATGTACCGCCCATCAAGAAGAACGAGGTCAGGGCCAAGGTGCTGGTCAAGGACGGTGAAACCATCGTGATTGGGGGAGTGTTCTCAAAAACTCAAAGCAAAGTGGTAGATAAAGTGCCATTTTTAGGCGATCTGCCGTATGTTGGCCGACTTTTCCGTAGAGACGTTGTCCTGGAAAAAAAATCCGAACTGCTGGTGTTCCTGACTCCGCGTATCATGAACAACCAGGCGATTGCTGTGAGTCATTGATTCTGTGCGAAATTTGATTCTTGTTGGGCCAATGGGGGCTGGAAAAAGCACCATCGGACGTTTGCTGGCCAAAGAGCTGCACCTGCCGTTCAAAGATTCCGATAAGGAAATTGAAGTGCGCACGGGTGCCAATATCCCGTGGATCTTCGATAAAGAAGGCGAGCCGGGCTTTCGCGATCGTGAAACAGCCATGATTGTCGAGCTGTGCCATGAAAATGGCATTGTGCTGGCCACCGGTGGTGGCGCGGTCATGCGCCCGGAAAACCGGCAAGCGCTGCGCAATGGTGGGCGCGTGGTGTATTTGCACGCCTCCATCGAGCAGCAGGTGGCGCGCACCTCCCGTGATCGCAACCGGCCCTTGCTGCGCAATGCCAACCCGGAAAAAATCCTGCGCGACCTGCTGGCTGTGCGCGACCCGCTTTATCGTGAAATTGCTGACCTGGTGGTTGAAACCGATGAGCGGCCGCCGCGCATGGTGGTGCTCGATATCCTCGAGCGCCTGGCCCAGCTTCCTCCCCGGTAGTCGCTGCACAGACCATTAAAGTGCGATACGAAATGCGCTATTCTCGGCGCCGAGCATGCCTTTTTACGGCATGCCATCACTTGATAATTGCGAAGCAGGGCGCTGGCGCCGTGCTTCAACGCGGGGTTTCATGCAGACAGTGAAGGTTGATCTAGGCGAGCGTAGCTACCCGATTCATATTGGCGAAGGTTTGTTGGATCAGCCGCAGTTGCTGGCTCCGCATATCGCCGGGCGCCAGGTGGCGATTGTGACCAATACAACGGTCGCGCCACTCTATCTTGAGCGCTTGACGCGTAGCCTCGCGCAGTTCTCGGTGTTGCCGATCATCCTGCCCGATGGCGAGTCGTTCAAGAATTGGGAAACCCTGCAGCTGATTTTCGATGGCCTGCTCACAGCACGTCATGATCGACGCACCACGGTGATAGCGTTGGGTGGCGGTGTTGTCGGTGACATGGCCGGTTTTGCTGCTGCTTGTTACCAGCGCGGAGTCGATTTTATCCAGGTGCCGACCACTTTGTTGTCCCAGGTCGATTCGTCCGTGGGCGGCAAAACCGGGATCAACCACCCCTTGGGCAAGAACATGATCGGTGCCTTCTATCAGCCCAACCTTGTGCTGATCGACACCCAGACCCTCAACACCCTGCCTGCCCGCGAATTGTCCGCAGGGCTGGCTGAAGTCATCAAATATGGCCTGATATGCGATGAGCCGTTCCTGACCTGGCTTGAAGACAACATGGATGCGCTGCGATCCCTGGACCAGGCGGCCCTGACTGCCGCGATCCAGCGTTCGTGCGCGGCCAAGGCTGAAGTGGTCGGCGCCGATGAGCGCGAAGCGGGTGTGCGTGCAACGCTCAACCTGGGGCATACCTTTGGCCATGCCATCGAAACCCATATGGGCTACGGCGTGTGGCTGCATGGCGAGGCCGTCGCTGCGGGCACCGTGATGGCACTGGAAATGTCTGCCCGCCTGGGCTGGATCACCGATGCCGAGCGTGATCGAGGTATCCGGATCTTTCAGCGTGCCGGTTTGCCAGTGGTGCCGCCCGTCGAAATGACCCCGGCCGACTTTATGCAACACATGGCAGTTGATAAAAAAGTGATCGACGGTCGTATGCGTCTGGTGCTGTTGCGCCGCATGGGCGAAGCCACAGTGACTGACGATTATCCACAAGAGGTTCTACAAGCCACGCTGGGTGCGGATTACCGCGCGCTGGCTCAGCTTAAAGGTTAATAAGATCCCGATGACTAGTTTGCATGCCGACGAGGCGTTCCTCGGTCACTTCCAGCTCACCCACGACCCCTTTGCACCGCGGGTTCCGGGCTTCAAGTTTTTCCCGGCCCAGCGCAAGCCGGTTCTGGGGCAGTTGCATCACCTTGCCCGCTACAGCCAGTTGCTGCTGGTGGTCACCGGGCCTGAGGGCAGCGGCAAAACCTTGCTGCGCCAGGCGTTGGTGGCGAGTACCAACAAGCAGTCGGTGCAAAGTGTCGTGGTCTCGGCGCGTGGGGCCGGCAATGCCGCCGGTATCCTGCAGCAAGTGGCGCAAACCCTGAATGTGGCGCGCCCTGACGTGGGCTCCATTCTGGCGCAAGTGGTGCAACTGGCGCTTACGGGGCAAGAGGTCTACCTGCTGGTCGATGATGCCGAACAGCTCGATGAGTCTGCGCTGCAAGCCTTGCTGGCGCTGGCTGCGGGTACGCCAGAGGGGCGTCCGCACGTGTTCTTGTTCGGTGAGCCGTCGATGATTGCCGGTCTTGAGGAGCTGAGCGCTGATGAAGAACGCTTCCATGTGGTCGACCTGCAGCCCTATGACCTCGAAGAAACCCGCGAATATCTGGCCCAGCGCCTTGAAGGTGCCGGGCGCGGGATCGAACTCTTTAGCGCTCAGCAGATCTCAGATATACACGAGAGCTCTGAAGGCTGGCCCGGGATTATCAACCAGGTCGCCCGTGATGCAATGATCGAAGCCATGATTGCCAGCCGCTCAGCGGTCAAGCGTCCAAGTATGGGGTTCAAGATGCCGAAGAAACACGTATTGGCCATTGGTGCAGTAGTGGTAGTGGCTGTCGCTGCTGCCGTTTTGATTCCGGGCCGTGGCAAGGCGCCTGTTGCGCCGGATGCCGAACAGACACAGCTGGGGCAGGCCACACCCAATGGCGGGGCCAAGCCTTCGGTGGATTTCGCCGGTTCTTCGCAGCCGATGCCGTTGCCGTTGGTGGGGCAGTCTCAGCCGGTGATGCGTGGTCCGCTGGCTGAAGCGGCCGGTGGGATCTCCGAGGGCGACGATGGCGGTGTGCCTGCGGTCGACGGCGGCGTTGCTTCGCCACCGACCGTCACCACC